>DUFA01000114.1 GCA_011191975.1 Dehalococcoidia bacterium | reverse complement strand
CGATCCGTAACCGGCAGGGGCGTATCGTGGGACTTACCTGCCGTGTCGGCAGAGCTGTTACCGGCACTATAAAGGTAATCGAAGATTTGATAACTTCGGGGAAGAGTGTCATGCTGTTGGGCAGACCGGGAGTAGGCAAGACAACCATGCTGCGGGAGGTAGCCCGGGTTCTCGCCGATGATTTCAAGAAGCGTGTGATCATCGTTGATACGTCGAATGAAATCGCAGGAGACGGTGATATTCCCCACCCGGCGATAGGCCACGCCCGGCGGATGCAGGTAACGTCGCCGATCAACCAGCATGCCGTAATGATAGAAGCCGTCGAAAACCACATGCCGGAAGTAATAGTCATAGACGAGATGGGGACCGAACTGGAAGCCCTGGCAGCCCGGACGATTGCCGAACGCGGTGTTCAACTGGTTGGAACCGCTCACGGCAATACTCTAGAAAATCTGATATTAAATCCCACGCTTTCCGATCTTATCGGAGGTATCCAGAGCGTCACCCTGGGAGATGAAGAAGCCAAGCGACGAGGTACCCAGAAATCCATACTGGAACGTACATCTCCACCAACATTCGATATTGTCGTCGAGATACTGGACAGGGATAGAGTATCAATTCACGCGGACGTCACCGAAGCAGTAGACGCCACGCTTCGAGGACAGGTCGTCACGACAGAAGTACGATGGCTTGATGATGAGGGAGAGGTTGTCATAGAGAAATCAACTCCGGTGGAAACACCGGCAAAGACCACCCGTAGCAGACCACAGGCCAGAGAAGGAAAACTCCACCGGCTTTACCTGTTCGGAGTAAATCGGGGTAGATTCGAACAGACGGCTAAAGAGATGCTGGCAAACGTGGAGATAGTCGAAAATATAAAGAACGCTGACCTTTTCGTGACTTCGAAACGGTACTATCGGCGAAAACCCCAGAAAGTCAAGGACGCGGAGATTACCAACCTCCCGATATATGTCCTGAGAAGCAACACCCCATCACAGATAAGGCAGTTCCTGCATACTATCACACCGGGAAGCAGGAACACGGATAATTTCGAGAGATCCGATTCTCTCACCTCCGCTCTCAGGGAAGCACATAATGCCGTCAACAAGTTGAAAAACGGCGAGGATGAGATTGAACTGAATCCGCAGGGAGCCTATATACGCCGTCTCCAGCATCTCATCGCCGAACGTAACGAACTCCACTCAAAGAGTGCCGGAAAAGATCCCCAGAGAAGGGTGCGGTTTTACAGAGACTAGGGTTTTAACTCATAAAAGTCTATAATACTGACTATGAGTAAAAACACCCTTAAGGATGCCAGGTACAGGCTTTCGAGAGAAACAGGTACAGTAATTAAAGACTGGGGCGGCAGGTTGCCGGTCGCACTGGTCTGCCCTAATTCCTATTACATCGGGATGTCCAATCTGGGAATACATACCATTTACAAACTTCTGAACGACTACGACAACGTCGTCTGTGAGAGAATTTTCTCTGAAGATCCTTCCAAAGGCGGTTTAATACCTTCACTCAGCCTGGAATCAGAACGACCTCTCTCCGATTTTGGTGTTATTGCTTTTTCCATTACCTACGAACTCGACTACTTTAACGTAATAAAAATACTGAAATCAAGCGGTTTACCAATTTACACGACGGACAGAGATGAAAGCCACCCGCTGGTGATAGCCGGCGGACCCTGTATCACAGCAAATCCGATGCCCCTGGCACCTTTTTTCGACTGCCTGTGTATCGGCGAAGCAGAAGCCATACTTCCGAATATACTTCCGGTGCTACGCGAAGGGATTGCCGAAAAACGGGATGATTTACTTCAAGCTCTCGGGAAGATCCCAGGAATTTATGTTCCGCAGGCAAACGTAGATATGCCGGTGAAACGCCAGTGGTTGACCGACATTGATAGTTTTCAGTCGCATTCCGCCGTTCTGACGCCGGATACCGAACTTGGGAATCTCTATCTGGTTGAAGCAGAGCGTGGCTGTGGTCACGGCTGCCTATTCTGCATGGTAAGTACTATTTTCAGTCCTACGAGATTTCGTTCGGTAAACAGCATCCTGGAACAGGCAGCTGAAGGTTTGAAATACCGAAAGCGGATCGGATTGGTAGGTCCAGCTGTTTCCGAACACCCTCAGTTCGAGGAGATACTTTCGGGACTGCATCGGTATGGCGCCGAAGTATCCGTGAGTTCCTTAAGAATAAAACCGCTGCCGGAATCCGCGGTTGTAGAACTATCTAAGGGAAAAGCCAGGATGATAGCACTTGCACCTGAAGCCGGTTCTCAAAGACTCCGCAGCCTGATAAAAAAAGGCATTAATGAGGAAGATATTCTAAGGGCAATGCGGAAAGTTGCAGTATATGGTATCAGGCAACTCAAACTGTATTTTATGATCGGTCTACCGACTGAAACTGATGAAGACATAGAAGAAATTACCAGACTCACTTTAAAATGCAGAGAAATTTTAGAGAGTATTTCTCCAGGTTACCGTATCACACTCAGCATCGCGCCTTTCGTGCCTAAAGCCGGAACTTCATTCCAGCGCCAGCCGATGGAGGAACTTAATGTATTGAACAATCGAGTGAACATACTCAAAAAGCAACTTTCACCGGCAGGGATCAGTATCAAAGCGGACAGCCCGGCATGGAGTAGAGTGCAGGGTACCCTTGCCCGTGGAGATGAAAGGCTGGCAGAAGTACTGGCTGGCATAGAAAACCATACACTTTCGAACTGGCAGAAAGTATTAACCCAAAAAGGACTCGAGGACAGTCTTTATCTAAGGGAAATACCCCGAGACGAGACATTATCCTGGTCAATGATTAGCGAGTAATCATGCACTAACCCGAAACACGGGAAAACCCTTATTACCTATTGACAACAATGCGGTCTATTGATATAGTAGCAGTGGGAAGCACCGACCACAATGGCGGTGATTTCTCGGGAAAAGTACTTTTTACAACTGAAGTCGCTTGGATCGGATATGACCGAGACGGCAAGTATAGTAACCTTATAAGATTGCCTTCCTCGGCGTGTCCGGGAAGGTTTTTTTATTACCTTTTAGAGGTGGAAGTAAGATGACCGAAGCGGGATTTATCGGAGCCGGGACAGTGGGAACAGCCCTGGCTATCGGTTTGCACAACCATGGGTACAAGGTTACCGCCGTATACAGCCGGAGTAAAGAATCGGCTGAAAAACTAGCTTCAGAAATACCCGGCTGCAGAGTAATGGAAAGCAGCCAGGCTGTTGCCGACAGCGTAGACATTGTATTTATTACCACACCTGATGGTGCCATCGGCACCGTGGTATCGGAGATCGACTGGCAACCCGGGAAAAGTGTAGTACACTGCAGCGGGGCTGATTCAACCGAAGTCCTCGAACCGGCAAAACGATCAGGCGCATTGACAGGCGCATTTCATCCTCTCCAGACATTCGCCAGCGTGAAGCAGGCTGTAGAGAATATCCCCGGCTCTACCTTCGCGATAGAAGCGGAAGAACCACTGCTGACCGAGCTAAAGAAAATGGCTACAGCACTCGAAGGAAGATATATATTGCTTGAAGCGAGTGATAAGGTAGTCTATCATGCAGCGGCCGTTATGGCCTGCAATTACCTGGTAACCCTGGTCAAACAGGCAACAGACCTCTGGAAAACCTTCGATATCCCTACTCAGCAAGCCAGCCAGGCTCTATTGCCACTCATCCAGGGAACTATCCACAATATTGAAACAGTCGGTATCCCCGATTGCCTTACCGGACCAATTGCACGAGGTGATACCGGCACAATCAGGAAACACATTGAAGCACTGGAACGATCAGCACCCGACGTGCTTCCAACCTATCTTGAACTCGGTCGCCAGACGGTACCCATCGCCCTGGCAAAAGGGAAAATTACCGAGAAGCAGGCAGAAGACATGATGGAAATCTTACAACAACCTAACCTGTTAATAAGCATATAAAGGGAGAAAGCTTGATGAGAAACATGCTGAAAAGCAAGATTCACCGCGCCACTGTTACCGGCGCAGATATCGATTATGAAGGAAGTATTGCCATAGATACCAGACTGATGGAAGCGGCAGATATACTTCCCTTCGAGCAGGTACATGTTCTCAATCTGAATAACGGGGCTCGTTTCGAGACGTACGTCATCAAGGGTGAAAAAGGTGAAATCTGCATCAATGGCGCAGCCGCCAGGCTGGCTCTCAAAGGTGACATGGTTATTATACTAACTTACCAGCAGATGGAAGAGGAAGAAGCCCGAACTTATACCCCGAAACTCGTCCACGTGGACAAGAACAATACTATCACCGATATCAAAGGGTCAATAGAAGCTGCTATTCGTTAGGAGTAGTTTAATGCGTGTTTCTATCAACCAGATAAAAGAGATGAAACAGAACGGTGAGAAGATCTCCATGCTCACCGCATATGATTATACCACCGCGAAAATAGTCGATGAAGCAGGCATCCCATTGATACTCGTTGGTGACAGTCTTGGAATGGTAGTCCTGGGATTCGATACGTCGATACCCGTGACAATGGATATTATGCTGCACCATACCAAAGCCGTAGTAAGAGGTACCAAGAACGCCCTGATAGTGGGTGATATGCCGTTCATGACCTACCATGTCAGTACCGAAGACTGCCTTCGTAACGCCGGCATGTTTATCCAGGAAGCCGGGGCACAGGCAATAAAACTTGAAGGTGGCGTGACCGTTGCTGAGAAAGTAAGACAGGTAGTTAACTGCGGCATTCCCGTAATGGGACACATCGGCCTTACACCGCAGTCAATCAACCAGCTTGGAGGACACAAGGCACAGGGCAAATCGATCGAGTCAGCAAGGGGTATCATCGAGGACGCCATCGCCCTCGAACAGGCAGGGGCTTTTTCGGTAGTTCTTGAAGCCGTCCCCTATAAATTAGCTGCTCTCATTACGAAAAAACTCAGTATTCCTACCATCGGGATCGGCGCGGGACCCGACTGCGACGGGCAGGTCCAGGTAATCAATGATACGTTCGGTTCGTATACCGAGTTCGTTCCCAAGCATGCCAGGCAGTATGCGCAGATCGCTGAAATAATGCGAAAAGCAGTAGCCGAATATGATTCCGACGTGAAAGCAGGCAACTTCCCCACCAATGACAACAGCTATATTATCGATAAAGAAGTCATAGCCAAACTTGAGAAGGAATACAAGTAAATAGGAATCGGATCCTTCAAAAAGGTAAACACAAGAGGGGTAAAACCCCTTTTTACATTCACAGGAATCACCGGTCACATCAAATACAGGCAGGTACCGACAAGTGAAAGTCATAAAAACCATCTCCGAAGTAAAAAAAGAACGCCATAATCTCAAAGGAACTGTGGGGTTATTCCCTACTCTGGGTTTCCTTCATGAAGGTCATCTCAGTCTTGTCAGACAGTCTGTTCGGGACAATAACTTCACGATATCCAGCGTATTCGTAAATCCTATGCAATTCGGTCCCTCGGAGGATTTCGACAGTTACCCCAGGGACTTCGATCGCGACCTCACCATGTTGGAAGAAGAAGGAGTCGAGTTCGTTTTTATGCCTTCAACACAGGAAATGTATCCTGAAGGTTACGATACGTGGGTTGATATTGAAAACATCACAGGTAAACTGGAAGGAGCATCACGCCCTACTCACTTCCGCGGGGTCACTACCGTAGTAGCTAAATTATTTAACATTCTCGAACCTACCAGAGCATACTTTGGTCAGAAGGACGCCCAACAGCTGGCTGTCATCAAAAAGATGGTCAAAGAGTTGAATATGAACCTGGAGGTGATTGCCTGCCCTACCGTGCGTGAACCGGACGGCCTGGCAATGAGCAGCAGGAACACTTACCTCAAGCCGGATGAGCGTAAAGCGGCTACTGTCCTGTACCGGTCTCTGAAACTGGCCGAAAAGCTGTATTTCGAGGGTGAAAGAGACGCCTTAAAAATCAGGCGTGAGATGACTTCATTGATCCAGCAACAACCAGCAGCGAATATAGATTACATCAGTATCGCCGATAATGAAACTCTGGATGAAGTGGACAAGATAACAAGACCGGTGCTTGTATCCCTGGCGGTAAAAATCGGTAAACCAAGGCTTATAGATAACCTGGTACTCGAATAAACACCCGTAAAAAGCCAGCAGGAGGTTTATAATATGGCGAAAAAGCAGGTCAACAAACCTTCTCAGAGTGAAATCCCTCCCGTCCAGATCGCTCTCGATCTTATCGATCTCCCCAGGGCGGTAAAGATTGCCCAGGAAGCGGTGAAAGGAATACTCACCGAAACCGACGGTGATATTTCGAAAGCATGGGTGGAAGCAGGGACCCCGCTTATTAAGTCGGAAGGAATGAATGCCGTTCGTGAACTGTGTGCCGCTTTCCCGGGACATACCATCTGCGCCGACATGAAAGTGATGGACGCCGGGTCTACCGAAGTAGAAATCGCGGCGAAAGCCGGTGCCAATATAGTCTTCATTCTCGGCACGGCACCAGATTCGTGCATTTCCGAAGCGATACTTGCCGGGAAAAAATACGGCGTTAAAATAGCAGCCGACCTAATATCCGTTAAAGATCCTGCCAAGCGTGCGATCGAGCTCGAGGAAATGGGTATAGATATCATCAACATTCATGTCGGGCTTGACCAGCAAGTACTCGGTGTGAAACCTATCGACCTGGTAAAAGAGATAGCACAGGCTATATCGGGAAAAGCTCAGATCTCGGCAGCGGGAGGAATAAACAGCGAGACTGCAATTCAGGCATATGAAGCCGGCGCCGATATAATCATCGTCGGTGGTTCTCTTTATAAAGCAAAAAGTCCTGAAGAATCGGCACGGAAAATCGTGCAATCGTTGAAATCGGGAAAACCGATAGAGACAAAAGAGTTTCTCAAATACGACAAAGAACACCTCGCTGAAGCCTTCATGAAGGTAAGTACCTCTAATATTAGTGACGCTATGCACCGGACAGGAGAGTTAAGAGGGCTGAAACCGGTTTGGGAAGGAAAACCTGGCGAACTGAAATTCGCCGGACCGGCGGTAACGGTCAGGACGTATAATGGTGACTGGAGTGCCCCGGTCCAGGCTATTGACCACGCCAAAGCAGGTGATGTCCTGGTTATAGACGCCTGCCAGGGAGAAGTCGCGGTATGGGGAGAACTGGCTACCAATAGCTGTAAAACCGTCGGAATAGTGGGCGTAGTGATAGACGGCGCTGTGCGTGATATCGATGATATCAGGAGATTGAAATTTCCATTGTTCGCCCGTCATTTCACGCCCACTGCTGGTGAACCCAAAGGATTCGGTGAAATCAATGCCCCTATCGAGGTATGCGGGAGGAAAGTAGAACCTGGAGACTGGATAATCGGCGACGAAAGCGGCGTTGTCGTCGTACCTCGAGACTCGGCAATGGAAATGGCTAACCGGGCTATCGATGTTCTCGAAAAAGAAAACCGGATTCGTGAAGAGATCCAGAGAGGTTCGACTCTCGGACAAACACAATACCTGTCGAAGTGGGACGTGAAGAAATAGATTATTCAGGAATATCTGGTATCCTGTACCCCATAATACCGTTCATCCTGAGCCTGTCGAAGGATGAGTTTATTTAAGTATATGCCTGTCGAAAGATGAGTAGATTTTTCCAGGTAATTCCAAGATATAATACTAGGTTGAGAGAAATCCCGCTACCAGATTCCTGGCTTTTTCCTTGAAATCATCCTGGATATCCAGCCACTTGATTCTTTCATCGGATAAGCTGAACCAGTTATACTGCCTTCGCACCAGCCGGTGTGTTTCCGTTTTTATCTGGTGAATTGCTGACTCCAAGGATATCTCATCATTCAGGTACATCATTATCTGCTTGTACCCTATGCTGGACATTGCCGGAATATCTGCGCCGTATCCCATCTGTTTCAGCTTCTTTACTTCATCCAGCAGGCGGTTTTCTATCATGGAATCGACTCGCAGGTCTATCCGCCGGTACAATTCTTTTCTGTCAGTAGTGAGTCCTATTATAAGAGTATCGTAAGGAGGAGGAGTTTTGGTTCTCAGTCGTGAGAAAGGTTTACCGGTCTGTGATGAAACCTCCAGTGCTCTGATCACACGGCGTACATTTCTCGGATCGATGGTTCGGGCTGCTTCCGGGTCGACTTCCTCAAGCTCTCGGTATAATTCGTCCGCTTTTCCTTCTGCAGCTTTTTTTTCTAACTTTTTCCTTAGTTCCAGATCAGGTTCTACTTTCGGCACTCCCCAACCTTCAAGTAAAGCCCGGACATACTGTCCGGTTCCGCCTGCCAGGATCGGCAGCTTTCCGCGTTCATGGATATCATCGATTTTCCCGGTTGCCATTTCCTTGTACTGGGCCAGGCTGAAATCCTCGTCCGGATTGATTATGTCAATTAGATAATGGGGTACGAGAGCCAGTTCTTCCCAGCTGAGTTTCGCCGTACCGATATCCATGTACCGGTATACCTGCCGGCTGTCAGCGTTTATTACCTCGCCGTCGAATTCCCGCGCAAGATAAATTGCCAGGTCGCTCTTACCGGTAGCCGTAGGACCTACCACAGCCACTAGAGAATTTTCACCGCTTTTACCCTTCATCTCTACTTTCTGAACTACGTATTTTTTTTGCATTGTTATATATTCTATCAAAGAATAATCCCCCTTTAAAAAAGGGGGATACAGGTGGATTTCAAATCCCTCTCACTCTCCCTTTACAAAGGGAGACGTTAAATGAATCTATAGGTCACTATTTATATAATCTCGGCTGTCTGTCTCGCTATGCTGACAAACTCGTCCGGTTTCAGGGAAGCGCCGCCGACGAGGGCACCATCGATATCAGGCTGGCTGAGAAATTCGATTGTATTAGCCGCGGTTACGCTACCGCCATAAAGAATCCTGACGTCGTCTCCTGATCCAGCACTCCATAAATCCGCAATAGTGCGGCGTACTAATCCTATCGTATTATTTGCCTGCATACCGGTCGCTGCTTTGCCTGTGCCGATTGCCCATACCGGTTCATAAGCAATAACGAAGCTGCCAGGATAGTCGATCCCAGCGAGTGATTGTCTGAGTTGTCCGGTTACGACTTCCTTGGTTTTTCCGGTTTCATTCTCTTCAAGGCTTTCACCAATACAGAGAATGGGCTTCAGTCCGGCATCAAAGGCAGCCTGAATCTTCTTATTCACCACCTCATTGGTATCTCCGAAGTACTGGCGTCTTTCCGAGTGACCGATTATCACATACTCGCAGATTCCCGCTAACATAATCGGTGAAATTTCACCGGTATAGGCGCCTTTTTCCATATAATGGAGGTTCTGAGCACCTAACTTGACGGAGGAATCCTTTAATATCTCGTGCATGGAATGTAATGAAACGAACGGAGGGCATACCAGCTTTTCTATGTTATCGATAGCATCCAAGCCAGGCAGCATTTCTTTCATCAGTCTGACCGCTTCATCAACCGTTGTATTCATTTTCCAGTTTCCGGCAATCAAAGGTATACGCATCTATCATTCCTCCGGTATCTATTATCACATATCAGTTACTAATCGAAAAGTTCCTTCTTAACATCCAGTAATATGTCTGCAACGAGTTCAGGATTCTTTGCCATATAAAGCCTGGCTCCTTCTACTTGGACTGCCGAATTCATCTCACCTTCTCTGATTTTGTCAGGAAGCTTGATAAGTCTACCCGCATTTCTACCCGGATATATGAAATTATTGAGGATAACAGGGACCTCAGCTTCACTCAGGTTCTCCAGAGCCCTGGAAAAATCTTCCAGAGAGTATTCACTTATTTTCTGTCCATACAGGTCGAGGCATCTGGAATAAATTCCGATGATGAAACTAGCATCCTGTGATATTTCTTGCAGTACTAACGGATCCAGAGTACCTCTAAACTTAAATATATTATTCAATATTTCCCACGTTTTGGTCGAATAATCATGTTTGAATTCATCAGCATACTTCTGGACTCTTTCCTGATATTTTGGTATCACCTTCGCAGCTGCAGCGTCCATTATTTCCTGCTTCAGCACATCAAAATCACCGAGATTCAATACAGCCCCAAGTTGCCCTGTGCTGTGGACAACGATCAGATTCCTGTTTATCACCGTACCTTTTTCCCTGAAGGCACAAAGAGCCGCAACTCCAGCAGAATAAGTGTCTATCATCATCTTGGGATCTGAAAAATAATCATGTGGCAGTCTATTATTATTTCCCGAATGCGGGGCTACCCATACAGTCTGAGGGACAGTATCCCAGATAAAAGAATAAAAACTATCCCATATCGAAGATTTTCTTTCATACTCATTCATATCAGCAGCAGCGAAAGCAATATCGGCTTGCCACAGGTAACTGTCCGGTAAGCCCTCAGCATAATCAACAGCTTCCTGGAAAGTAGGTCTGGCTCGGTTAAAGTCTATCCCGAATCTACCTTCAGCCGGGTTTTCATCATCAGGAATCCGGGATGATTTTACCGCAATAAAACGCCTGTTGTTATCAAGTGAATCAAAAACATCGAAATGCGGATTGCTCTCAACCGATTTGAATTCTTTTAGAAATTCCTGAGTCACGCCTTGATAAGCACCATGTTCATCTTCGTAAACAAGTCTCATTGATGGTATCTCCAGGCGGTTTGTTATGCCCCGAATTTTTTAAGTTTGAGAGCATTGGCCATTGCGAGAGGCATTATGTCAACTGTAGATATCCTGCCAAGTCCTCCCTTAACACATGAAGATTCTGAAAAATTTTTGACATCATCAGCACGGCAGAATTTCGAACTGAGAAGAATCGGCACCGGGTGCCAGCTGTGCCCTTTCAATATCGCAGGAGTTGAATGATCACCGGTTACTACCAGGACATCGAGATCTAGTGCGGTCAGTTCAGGAAGGGCTTCATCAACTTCCTCGATAGCTTTCACTTTCCTATCGAAGTCACCATCCTCACCGGCTGCGTCTGTAGGTTTATAATGGAGGAAAAAGAAATCATATTTCTCGTAGTACTCTTTAACTGTAGCGAAAACATCACTTATACCAGGTCCAGTGTCGAGTGTATCCATACCTACAAGTCGGGCTAGGCCCCGATACATCGGGTATCCGGCGACCGCCGCTGGGTTCAGTTTATATATGTCTTTCATTGATGGAAACCCGGGTTCTCCGGAAAAACCTCGGAATAAAACCATGTTTGCTGGATTTTGCTCAGCCAATAATTCTCTTGCCGAAGAGATAAATTTATTGGCAATATTCGCCAGCTTCACCGATTCAATATTTCGTGCGGTAATATCCAATGGGAGTAATCCCACCTGCTGGGGATCCGAGTCATTTACCTCCGGAGAAAGACCTTCTCCTCTGAATACGGCGACAAACCGGTGTCCCCTGACCGGACGCACTATGACTTCGATACCATCTATGTGCTGCCTATCCAGGATCTGGCATAATTCAGTGCATTTCTCATCGGAGATTCTTCCTGCCCTACGGTCAGTCACAAGTCCGTTACCATCCACCGTGCAGAAATTTCCCCGTGCTGCTACATCACCCGGCTGTACCGCAAAATCGATTCCGGTTGCTTCGAGAACTCCCCTGCCTATTTCGTATCTAATCGGGTCATACCCGAAGAGAGCCAGGTGACCGGGAGCACTGCCCGGAGTAATACCGGGGGCTATTGGATCACTGAGCCCGCAAACTCCTTTAATCGCCAGCTTGTCCAAGTTTGGCGTACTGGCTGTCTCCAGTTCCGTTTTACCGGTCTCCGGTTGTGGCAAGCCTCCAAGACCGTCAAGGACAAGCAAAATTATCTTGGAAGACGTCGAATGTGAAAGAGATCTTATCAGTTCCTGGGTATCCATCCGGATTGTTGTATCACTCCTTTTTATCAAGTAATGCTTCTACACCTGGAAGCTTCTTACCTCCAAGGAATCTCAGTGAAGCGCCGCCTCCCGTAGATATGAAGGTCATTTTATCCGCCAGTCCCATATTAATCACTACATCGGCGGTAGAACCTCCACCGATAATAGTATCAGCATCCAGACTCGATAACAACAGCGCCATCGCATGGGTACCGGCAGTAAAATCCGGTATCTCGTTGATACCCATCGGTCCATTCCAGAAGACTGTACCAGCACGATGCAATTCGCTTGAAAAAAGTTCTATCGTGCGATGACCGATATCGACTATCCTTTTGTCCCGGGATATTTTATCAATCGGTACAATCTCTCTGGGTGCTCCCGCTTTTATTTCTTCAGTTACCATCACATCAGTTGGCAATACCAAGCGGACTCCGGCTTTTTCCGCCTTTTCCATTAGATTCCGGGCTGTATCTATCCTGTCTTCTTCGACTAGTGACAGACCGACTTCATAAGATTTTACCTTAAGAAAGGTTGCCGCCATCCCGCCGCCGATCAGGATAAAATCCACTTTACTCATGATATTTTCAAGCATGGCAACTTTATCACTTACTTTGGCTCCTCCTACAAGACCACCAAACGGCTGAACAGGATTTTCCAGAATACCACCGAGGTACTCAAGTTCCTTTTCCATCAGCAAGCCGGCAACAGCAGGAAGGAATTTTGTTACACCTTCAGTAGACGCATGGGCACGATGAGCGGTTCCAAATGCATCATTAACATAGATATCCGCCAGCTTTGCCAGCGCAGCGGCAAAAACCGGATCATTCTCCTCTTCCTCAGGATGAAACCGGAGATTTTCCAGGAGTAGCAATTCGCTATCATCCAAACCGTCTGCTTCAATCTCTGCTTCCGGACCTATGCAATCGTTAGTAGTAATTACCGGTCTTCCAATAAGCTTGGAAAGTCGTTTGGCTACTATTTCCAGTCGTAGATTTTCAACAACCTTCCCGCCAGGTCGTCCCATATGTGAACACAGGATGATTTTAGCCTTTTTTTCGCTAAGGTAATTAATCGTGGGAAGAGCCGCTCTAATACGGCTGTCGTCGGTGATCTCTCTAGTCTTCTCATCAAGGTTTACATTAAAATCTACCCTGACAAGGACTTTTTTATCCGAAACGTCGATATCCCTGACAGTCTGCTTATTCATTTTCTCACTTCGGGTAATGAAGTAGCAGGTTCGATAGAACAAACCAGTTTAAGGACTGTCGCTTCGATACCGGTAGCATCGAGCCCATATTTATTACGTATAATCTCCTGAGTGCCCTGTTCTATAAACCTGTCCGGTACGCCGATGCACTTCACCTGGACATCACATACGTTTTCTTCCTGAAGCAGGTCGAGTACGCAGTTACCGAAACCACCCTTAATGGTGTTTTCTTCCACCGTGATGATCCGTTTGATTCTTCGTGCTATATCCAGTATGAGCTTGGAGTCCATGGGCTTTGCAAACCTGGAATTTACCACGGTAGCTTCAATTCCCTGTTCGGACAGATTTTCTGCAGCATCCATGGCTGCCTGCACTGTAACTCCTATCGCCAGGATAGCAACATCGCTGCCTTCACGCAGTACCTCGGCTTTTCCTATCGGTATGACATGCAGACCATCATCCATACTTACGCCCAAACCGGTACCACGGGGATAACGCACTGCCATCGGTTTTCCACACCTGATCGCGGTGTATAGCAAGTGCCGGAGTTCATTTTCGTCCTTGGGCGCTGAGATTATCAGGTTGGGGATAAGAGTAAGGTATGACAGATCCAGGGTCCCCTGGTGCGTCTTTCCGTCGTCTCCGACAATACCGCCGCGGTCTATTGCGAACACCACGGGAAGATCCTGGAGACATACATCATGTATTATCTGGTCGAATGCACGTTGCAAAAAGGTGGAATATATCGCAACCACAGGAGTGTAGTTCTGAGTAGCCAGTCCGGCAGCGAAAGTTACCGCATGCTGCTCGCAGATACCAACGTCAAATACTCGTTCAGGAAATTCAGCCTGGACGATATGAAGACAGTTCCCCTCGGGCATTGCCGGGGTAATAACCACCAGACGGGAATTTTCCCTGGCAACATCCAACATCGTCCGGGCGAACACCTCACTGTATGAAGGAGTATCACAAACATCACCATTCTGGCCTGATACTCCGTGAAAATACACGGCATCTCCTTCGGCAGGCTGGTATCCTTTACCTTTTGTAGTGAGAACATGCACAAGAGCAGGTTTTTTCTTGAAATCCCTGGCCTGTGCGAAAGCCTCTTCTAACCTCCGGATGTCATGGCCATCTACCGGTCCCATATAGGTAAAACCAAGCTCTTCCCAGAGTGTGGTAGGCATAACCAGACCTTTAACACCACTTTCTACCTGTTCGCTTGCACTTTTCAATTTATTACTGAATGGTAAATGCCTGAGGATTCGCCAGCTCCTTTCTTTTGCTTCATGAAATCTATGATCGAAGCGTACTCTTCCCATCAGATTGGAAAGAGCACCGACAGTCGGAGCGATTGACATACCGTTATCATTAAGGATCACAATAAGATTCGAACCTATGTGTCCAGCCTGGTTTAATGCTTCAAGTGCCATTCCACCGGTAATAGCTCCGTCACCGATAACGGCAACTACTCTATAGTCGTCACCCGAAAGATCACGGGCAATAGCCATACCAAGGGCAGCAGATACGGAAGTACTGGCATGACCGGCTCCAAACGCATCGTATTCACTCTCATCACGGCTGGTGAATCCTGATAAGCCTTCGTATTGTCGTAACGTCTTAAAACGATCCCTTCTTCCAGTGAGTAATTTATGAGTATACGCCTGATGACCAACATCCCAAATTAACTTGTCCCGTGGGGCATTAAAAACTCTGTGGAGTGCAAGTGTAAGTTCGATAGAACCGAGATTTGAAGCAAGGTGTCCTCCTGTCACAGAAACAGTAGAAACAAGTTCCTCCCTGACCTCAGCGGCCAGCTGCTCTACTTCAGAATGTGACAGATTCTTCAGGTCTGAAGGGCTGTTTATGCTATCCAATAATCGTGACATTACTATTATGCTATCTGAGCTTAAATTCAGGTTTATAGTATCAATCTGAAAGAGTTAATGTCAATCACCTGTTTATATGATCCTGCATGTGAATAGCAGGTAAATTGACAAATAACACGGAGAAAAATACTAGGTGGAATTTTGCCCCGGCAGATCTGCCGGGGCAAAATAAACATCTTTACTTTGTGAGTTTAATACCAATCCGTTCTCGGACATCCTGTGGAGTTGCTACTTCTCTTCCCAGTGCCTTGGCCAGGTTCACAACCATTGCAGTTGTGTCCGAAGCCCTTTGTGAGATATCATCCTTGTGTGGATATAGATAGAACTGATCCTCTATACCGACTCTTATCATCTCAGCGCCACCCAACAGCGCCATCGTAGCCATCGTAAGCCAGTTACGCCCCGCGGGTGCTATTCCCAGGAAAGTGCCCTCTCCCAGAGCCTGCCTGGCTAAACCAAGGCTGGTGATGATCTCCAATTGGGTCCAAGGGTCTCCTCCAAAGGCCCTGTCATCGCTATGTTTACCTTCCTGTATCACCGCCCAGAATGGCTCTTTGAGTAGTCCAGTATCGATGAGATGCTGTTTCACCCTGGGAATAGCGAAGCATTCTATTTCCACCAGGGGCTTGACACCATTTGCTTCCATCCACTTGACGCCTTCCTGTATGCTTTCAACATCAAAAATGGCGTGTCCGACATCGAAGTTCCCTTCTGTCATAATCAACACGGATTGAACATACCAGTTCCCCAGCCCCTTGGCTTTTCCCAACTCAAGAAGAAGTTTTGTCTGACTGATGAAATCAGCCTGGGCGCCTTTGTCGGGTTTTCCCCACCAGGTATGGTGGGCGCAAACGAAGTCAATCTCTTTATAGGCGCGATCCATCACTTCCATAAGACAATAGGCATGACGCGATTCCGGAGAACCTACCGGATGCATGTGTGCTGTCATACCGGTTTCGGGATCCCGGGGATGGGTGTGAATGATCGAGGCGCCAGCCTTAACACATTCGACTATGGCATTCGCCTGGTCTTCGAAAGTCACAGGAGGAAGACCGGTAACGCCTCGCTCCTCATACCACGAGATAGGTTGCCAGCCTGGTATTGCCGCTTCGATTGCCACCTTCTTCGCCATCATCGTAGTTTTGGGTTGGGCTGGAGCATTGAAGTGCCGTTCCAACCTGTTTCTCACCATTGCATCAAATTCTCTATATTCTTCTTTCATCCATTCATTCTCCTAAAACATCGGTATTTGATACCTTAAATTGTACTTCATTTTCCCTGTCCCGACCTAAATCACGGTTAGACAGGACCAACTGCCAAATTTATCAATACACCTCCTTCTTATGGGCTACAGTCTATAAGCGATGCAGTATAGAAGTCAAGTTAAAACTATCCAGATATCAGGTCATTACATTGACGCTGTATCATTCATTTGTTACACTGCACTAAATGTCGGGATAGCATCGGAGTCAGACTCGTAAACGATAAGGAGAAATACATATTTGGACCAAGTCCTCGGGCTTGATATCTCCAATATCCTCAAGACACTCGGTCTCGCTGCTGCACCAATATCCGAGTTAAGAGGAGCTATTCCTCTGGCTGTTCAAGAGTTCGATTTCCCCTGGTACTATGCCTATATCATTGCCGTAATCGGCAACATGCTGCCGGTTCCTTTTATACTGTTGTTTCTCAACACCGCGACACGCGTTCTCAGCAGGTTTTCTCTATTCGATAAATTCTTCACATGGCTTTTTACTTACACAAGACGCCGTGGTACGTTGATAGAAAAATACGAACGTATCGGTCTGGTGTTATTCGTCGCCATACCTTTGCCGATAACTGGCACCTGGACAGGATCTATCGCCGCCGTACTCCTGGGAATGAGTTTCAAGCGTGCGATACTGTCTATTTTCCTCGGAGTGCTGATTGCCGGAGTCATTGTTACCTGCCTGACGTTGCTCGGGTGGGTCGGTGCTGTTATCGCCGGAGTAGTTCTCTGCGCTCTGGTTGTGTTAGGCATGTGGCGGATATGACCTGATTTACGGTAAGATACAGATTATATATGATATAATTGGACATAAAGATGAATATCGAGTCGAGTAGAGAATATGGAAACACTGAAATTTGTCTATTATAAAGAAGATAGAAAATGGATAGGGTGGTTCGAAGAATACCCTGATTACCGTAGTCAAGGAAAAACACTTGAGGAATTAAAAGCAAACTTGAGGGATATTTACGAGGATATTCGTTCTGAAACCATATCTCATATCAGAAGATATGGAGAACTCTCTGTTGGATGAAAAGAAAAGAGCTTGTAAAGAAAATCCTCAACTCCGGGTGTATTTTAGTTCGGCATGGTAGTAAACACGACTGGTATCAGAATCCTGATTCAAAAATATCTCAACCTGTACCACGACATAGAGAAATCGCCGAAAGCCTTGCCAAACATATAATGAAGATGCTTGGTATCTCTTAGTAATATTCTCCTCTAAACTAATTCAGTAGAACGTGGAATCATGAATGTTAGGCAGGCTCCTGTCAAATTCAAGGCAGCTAATGTCACGAAAGCAGGCCAGTATTGTCCGTATTCGTCGAATACCCAGCCGGTTACCGGTGGCAACAATCCGGCTCCTATAGTCACGAAACTCATTAGTATTCCGTAAATGGTACCAAAATACTTCGTTCCGAAATAATCACGTATCAATGCAGACCTTACCCATAAGCTCCCGTTTCCGATGCCAAATGGAATAGCAAAGGCAAGTATCAAAATCAATGGTGAATCAGCACCGATCATGCGGAGAAGTAAAAAGCTTGTACCCGAGAATCCAATCGATAGACCTATCAGGTTTCTTCTGCTGATAACATCCATCAGCCACCCGACCGGTAATCGGGCTACCAGTCCAACTATGGCTACTGTCATAACGACCATACTAGCCTGCTGTTTTTCCATCCCTGCATCGATAAGGTACGGCATCAGATGAGTCAGGATGGTTATGCTTCCGCCGCCCAGAATCAGTAGACCGAAGCCAATCAGCCAGAAACTCCTGGACTTCACGGCTTCTTTAACACTCATACCACTTATTTCTAGTGAGACTGATTGAAGTTCGTCCTGTTCATCGGGCGGAACGTCATCGGGATATAGTCCATATTCATCAGGTCTGTTTCTGAATATGAATGAGAACGGTATAATCAGTATCCAAGTACCGATAGCGGCAAATAAAAATGTATCCTGCCAGCCATAGGAATCGATCACCATGACCAGTAAAGGGACTGCCACTCCTCCGAGAGCCACGCTGAAACCGGTGATACCATTCGCTTTCCCCAGGTTTCTACGAAACCATCTTGCGATTGTTGTCTGTGGAACCAGTTGTATAGCAAGGGCTCCGCCGAGTCCGATAATTACGTAAGCTGTATAAAATAGACTGATACCGGAGACTCGACTAAGAAAAAAGTATCCCAGACCCATTATGATACCACCGAGTACCAGAAGCCTTCTTACGGGCCATCGATCAGCCAGGGTACCTATAAACGGATTCAGTACTCCTACTGTAACAGATCGTACCGTCATCGCCAGTGCAATCTGTGAGTACGACCAGCCGAAAGTAGCAATAATAGGATTGATAAAAGAGGTGAATCCGTATATGTAGAGGAAGCTGTTATAACCCATGATAACAGCACTGGCAAAAACGATGTACCACCCGTAAAACAGATTCATACGCTACTTCTAAAGTTTATTGTTGTAAGAAATGGTTAGAATTCTTCTAGCCGATCTCATCATTCGGCGGAAGGATTCCAAGCTGTTGATACTGGCCAAGTGCGTCCTTTATACCCATGTACTCGGCTATTCTGCCGTTTTCGATACGCAGGAAAAAGCATTCAGCGATCTTGAATGATTTTCCCGTTGGTGCGAATTTGCCCCATTGCCCGGTATGTACACCGGTAACCGTCATTCTCACTGAAACCTTATCACCTTCAGCGACGATATCATCGATACGGTTGGTGTGGTCTGAAAAGGCACCCAGGACTCCGCCTATCATTTTCATAAAGGCTTCTTTTTTCAGACCGCCTTCTCCGATCATAGGTTTGAACGCAAAATCATCGGTCGTAATTTTATCCAGCGTCTCCAGATCCGCTACTTTCATGGCATTAAAAAAATCAGCTACTAATTTCTTATTCTCTTCGAGTGACATATCTACTCCTTATTATGTTCTTAAAAAGGGCACCATCAACCGCATGTAGCGATTTTCAGTACCCCTTCTCTCATCAAATTACTTTAACTATGAGATCGTTTAAATTTACTTTTTGAAATATTATGTCAATAAGTATCTTAACTAATAGACTCCGTACTCCTTGCCAGCTTCCATCATCGCTTTCAGGTTTTCAGATATACCCGTATCGATATTAGCGCCGCCGGCTAGAATGAATCCGCCACCCGGGGCGCAGGCTTCTATCAATTCGCGACAATACTCCTTCGTCTGTTCAGCAGTACCGGTAGTTAATAATGATGTAGGAACATTTCCTGAGATGCAACATTTATCACCGAGGATTCTCTTTGCTCTCACCATGTCGGTCTGGTCGAACAACCAGGCAACTTCTCCTTTGTTGAATTCGTTACACCGCTCTATGCGTGTATTGTAGCTGCCTTCGGCAAATAGCATTGGAATAATTCCTTCATCGATCAGAGCCAGCATGAATTTCCTGAGTGAAGGCCAGTAGAATTTATCGAATTGTGCCGGTGACAGGAATCCATCGGCACCTTTGTGCAGCACAAAAAATGCCATAATACCATCGGTGGCATTAATTGATGCGATAGTTGAACTGATGGATAGTTCTGTAATGACATCGATTGCTTCAAGCAGTTTATCCGGCTGCTTCAGCATATCCATCATCACGCCGCGGGTTCCTCTCAGTGTATCACCAATAGTATCGAATGGAGCTTTCGCCAGGTTACCGCGCATCGCTGTCGGTACCCCTGCCTTCATCGCCTCCATGGTGCACCTGCCGACCACGGCAACCCACTTTGCCAGTTCATCTCCGATATCCATCAGAGATTGTAATGTCTGTTTCATCTCAGGCGCCATAAACGGCATGAAATACGTACCTGGCATTTCCCAGATATCGGTCAAAGACTGCAGAGTTCTGAAAGGTTCGAACACTCCAAGTACCCTTGGCAGATACGTCCTCATCCAGAAATCAGATGGATTCCTGATAAGCAGGTCGTATTCATCCGCCATCATGTACTCGCCTTCGACATACTGGTGTCCGGTAGCGTCATCCGGCAGGCCATGCCCCGGCCAGTTATAACCCTTATAATCCAGCAGATCATATACCCTTCCGGGTAAAACCATCGCCGGAGCGGTGTATGAATCCATCTCAAAGTCCTGAAGGTACTTGTCCCACACCCGGTACATCTCATCGTAGTCATACATGACCGACTTGAGACTTACCCCGGCATAGTATGCAGGGAAATTACCGATAGGTAGCGAAACGGGCACTCTGTCGGGTATATTCATCCTGTATGCATCCGTTATCCTTTTAAGTCTTTCATGATAGGCTTTCTCCGCTTCCGGGCTATTGAAATCAATATCCGGTGGTGTCAGCCAGGCTTCAAACCGTTTTTCTCTTTTCTCTGCAGGTGTCAGTGTTTGTTGTTCTCTATCCATTATCTAAACCTCCTCTGGTTTTCAGGATATAAATATTCAAGAATAATAATGGTTTATTCTAGAGATAATTACCTACGAAGTCAAAGTTTATTAACTGCACAAAATATGAGTGGTAAACTAACTGAAACACCTTGAAAGGTGACAAGCTTTTCGAGTTCCGAAAGAATTTGTTCCTTGAGTCTCTTATGATCGTCAGGAGTCAGACAACTCAACCGCGGTCTTACGATGAGGGAACCGGATATCTGTCGCCAGCATTCTTCTTTATCATGAAAATGTGCAACACAGGTTTCTTCAAAGATCTCAACATTTTCGAAACCTTCTTTAACGAATACCTCTCGGCATTTTTCAGGCGAATCGGTAACAGAAATGGGAGAGTCCGGAAATACGTTTGTTTCGTGTTGTGTTATCCAGTCGTTGATCAGTTTTGTAACAAATTGGAAAACGTTCTTACCGAAAGTAGAAAAGACCATCGTACTGTCTGTTTTCAAAACGCGGTAGCATTCGCTTAATACTCGAGGTATATCTTTAAATAAAAACAGCGATGAAGCGCAAAGGATTGCATCGTATGTATTGTCATCGAATGATAATTTCTGGGCGTCTCCGACAAGATACTCGATATTCATCAATCCTTCGGACGCAGCTTTCCACCTGGCGACATCGAGCAGCTTGTCGGCAATATCAATGCCGGTAACGTGCCCTTTTTCACCGACTATTCGTGCCACCTTCATCGTTGCCCAGCCCGAACCGCAGGCAATATCCAGGACTTTCTGTCCCGGTAATAATTCCGCTTTTTCGGCTGTCAATTCAGCCGGACTGCGTAGAAAGGTAAAACTGTCATAGACTGTCGCGCCAGCGTTAAACAGCGGTTCATCATTATTTGTCATTACCCGTCATTCCTGTCATCATAATTTGCTTCACTTTCAGCAATATGAAAATCCTGATTAAGAAAGTGGCATCCGCCGCGGCGGATGCCACTTATCGTTTATGCTCTCATTCTTCTGGTTTACCTGGCATAGGCTCCTTTTAGGATACTCAACATATCTTCAGCCGAAGTTTGCCTAGGGCTCAACCTCCACATACCCTGATCGAAAGCCGACTGGGCTACTTTTTTCAGGTCTGCTTCTTTGATGCCCAGTTCTTTCAACGTTTTCTGTCCGATCTTCTGATTGAAGGCAGCTAGTGCTTTAGCAACCTGTGCGGCAACTTCTTTCGGAGACGCAGCAGCTTTTATCTTGAGACCCATCGCCTTTCCGATTAAGCGTATCGGTCCTGGTACATCCTCGGCAAGGTATTCGATGATCTCAGGCATCGCTACGCCGCAGGCGTTTCCGTGAGGAATATGGAATATCGAACCGAGAGTATGTCCCAGCGAATGTCCCATGTGGGTCAGAGAGTCGTTAAACGAATACCCGGCTATCATTGCCGCATAACTCATCTGCATCCTTGCTTCCATATCCTTTCCGTCCTTTACTGCCTTCGGCAGATATTTCATTACCAGCGATATCGCCTGTTCACCGAGAAGATCGGACATGGGATTCCTGTTATTACCCATGATAGCCTCTACAGCGTGTGCATAGGCATCCATCCCCGTATCAGCAGTAATCGATGGTGGCATTCCCACTGTCAGAACGGGATCAACTATCGCCTGGGTAGCTCTGACCAGCGGACCTGCCATGCCTTTTTTCTTGTTCTCATCAGCCGTATCGGTAATGACAGCAAACATGGTAACCTCGCTACCTGTGCCTGAAGTAGTCGGCAGAAGGATCAGATTTTTCCCTGGTTTCAGTTCTTTACCGGTACCCATGTAGTCTTTCACCTTGCCGGGATTGTTCAACAGCAAGTTGATCGCCTTGGCAGTGTCCATTGTACTGCCACCACCTATCCCCACTACACCATCCACCTTGGCTTTACGCCCAACCTCTGCGCCTTCATCGATCATCGTATCCGGCGGATCTGCCTTTACACCATCGAAAACAGCTACTTCGATTTCCTGTTCCCTGATACTCTCGATGATCTTGTCCGTGATACCTGCTTGTTTGACTCCCTGGTCATAAACAGCCAGTACTTTCTTGCAGCCCAGTGTCTTCAACCTTTCACCTGTCTGAAGAGAAGTCCCCTCACCAAAAAGAGCAGGAGTCATGTGATTGACATTGAACGCCATGTTCTCTTCCTCCTATAAAAAATTGCGTATAACGATTATAGCAGGTTATGCAGCAATATTTCATTCTGAAGAAAAGGTCCGATACTGGTCGATCCTCAGCTTGCTTCATTGCTTAAATTATCGTAGAATTTATGCGTAAGACTTCACGTCCCTGTAGCTCAGTCGGATAGAGCGGCTGCCTTCTAAGCAGCGGGTCGGTGGTTCGAATCCCTCCAGGGACGCCACACACTCAACCACAGCAACTGCCTTTTCCCAAAATATCACGGAAAATCACACAAAGTTGTAGTTCAATTTCTTCAGAAGATATAAGCTGTCAGTACGAGGAGAACACCGTGGCTACTTTATCCGAAGCACTGACAGCTTATCGTATCTGCGCACAAGCGGAAGGCAAGAGTCCTAAAACTATCCGGTGGATTACCACCAGTGTGTCATATTTCAGTGATTTCCTCGGACCAGATAGACAGGATATTGATGAACTCACTGGCAACGACCTGCGGTATTTTATTATCGATTTGCAACAGAAACCTAAATTCCTCAACCATCCTTACAATAATCCACAACAGGAAAATATCAGCGCTCAATCAATAGAAACCTACGCGCGTGGAATCCGAGCTTTCTTCAGCTACCTGTATCGAGAAGAACTCATCAAGAACAACCCGATGCAAAAAGTGAAAATGCCCAAAGTGCCTAAGATTACCGTGCCTACCTTCTCCCAGAAAGAAATAGAGACGCTGATATCCCAACCCGATAAAAAGACAGATACCGGCTTCAGGGACTATGCATTGCTGCTTGCCTTCATCGATTCAGATTCCAGATTATCCGAAATGGCTTTCCTCGAAGAAGATGACGTGGATCTCGAGAACGGGTACCTGAAAGTGATGGGTAAAGGCGGAAAAGAAAGGTATCTTCCAATTGGATATAAGGTAGCCAGAGCTTTGTTGAAATACAAGATGAAACACCGCCCCGTACCGGTAGGTACACACAGGTTCTGGCTGACATTCGACGGGCGCCCTCTCGAACCCGGAAAAATCGAGAAGATCATTTCTAACTATGGGAAAAAAGCGGGATTGAAAAGATGCTATCCGCACAAATTACGACACACAGGTTCTGTCCTATATTTGAGAAATGGTGGCGATGTTTTCAGCTTACAGAAAAAACCGGGGCACACTTCGCTTCAGATGACCAGGCATTACGCCAATCTTGCCGATAGCGATGTCAAGGCAAAGCATATGAAATACGGAGTTGCTGATCGGTTAAAAGGTTAGTACTAAATATGTCATGTAATCATCAGATTGGATATTGAGGAGCGGTTTAATTCAAATGATTAAAAAGGATTTCAATGGCTCTCCGATACTTGAATCTATATTTAAGAGGTAACAAAGGAGAAAAAGCTCGGCTTTATCTTGATAAGTGGGTTATCATTTGATTTTTATTCTTTAAGACCAATTTATCGTTGATGATTTAAAAAATGTTATCTGAGACCATATGAGAAAAAGCAAAAGAAAAAAGCAGTTCTAGATAATCTTAATAATCACAGGTAAGGAGTAATGAACATGTTACGGATATTCAGGAACATATTCAAATCGAAGAAGAAGAGAAAAAAGCGGAAATCTACGCATCAGCAGAAACTGGATCGAATAGAACTCAGGCAGCGTGAATATGTAGAAAATATATTCGAAGAGATGACTGCAAAAGATCCTGAACTGAAAAGACTGATTATTGCTAAAACATTCAACATCACACTCCCTGATGCTTCAATTGGTCAACGTCTGGAAGTTGAAGCCGTAATAAATGACCTTGTTATCCAGGAAATAATACAAGACCCAGAGCTGGCACAAAAAATTGTCTCTGGGAAAATCTTCCAACTAATGCAAAATGCAGGACTGGCGCCGAGTAATGAAGAATTGCGAAATCGACCTACTCCAATGCAACAAATGATTAAGGCTCTTGAAGACACTAAAAGGCTCAAGGAAGCAGCAGGTATAAAAGAACCAGGTTGGCTTAAAAAATTCCTCACTTCAGATCTGGCAGCTGCCATAATACCTTTACTCATAAGATCATTTCTGAAGCTAGAATCTCCTGATACTCAAGAAAATCAATATATCTATGTTAAAGACGGTGAAGAAAGAGAGATCTCAAGGGCTGAGTACAAACGTTTGATGAAAGAGCAGCAACAACAGTACAACACCATTATGTCAGACGATAGTACAAACGAAAACCCAAATACAAAAGAGGGCACTAACCCTGAGACACTTGAATCAGATGAAACAGATGATAATAAGCAGGAGACGGATGCTCTCGATAATTGAACAATTTAATTACGTCGATATAACTAGAATCAATAACTCAGGTTTGCTTTTCGTATCGAACGATTGAAATAAACCGGAGCAACATTCATAGATGTGCAGGCAAATAGTTAAATTAATACTATTTTTTACCAATAATTGTTCGATTTCTTGTACCAGTGAATTGCTTGATGTATTAAAAATTGTAAATAAAGGAGAAACATGGTACCCCAATCGATTTGAATGTGATTCATAGTCAATGTTGGACTAATTCTTATAAAAATATCGCGATTAAATGTACACTTTTGAGCTCAGTTAATAAAAGTATTAATACAAGGGAGTGATTATGCACAAATACATTGTAGGTAAAAACCAAAAACACCTCGTTGTAAGCGAACAAGTGCACGAACTGGTTAAGATGTATTCCAAAGATAAAGGTTTATCCATGATTGAGGTAACTTATGAGTTACTTAGGATAGCTTTTACCACGGTTTACGACTTGAACACGCTCACAAATCAACGATAGACGACTTTTCAAGTGAGTTCAATACAAAACAGATGGACTACGACGTCATATTGTGCGCAACCGACCAGTCTTCAATAGTATTGATTCCATTTAATTGGTCGAAAATATCAAATCGAGTCGTTGATATATCAGATTCATGTAATAGTAGTTAAAGGATATAAAAAAATTATCAAAACACTCATTATGCATGCGTTATCCAACATTCTGCAGGAAAGTAAAATCTGATCCTATTTATACTGGATTAATATTGTCAGGTAGAGATCTACAAATAAATTACATGAAATGGTTCGAATTCTACTTAACAAGCATTTGTTACCTAGCAATAATATCTTCCGTGTGTGAGGTTAATTATCAATTAATGGATTTAGTCACTTTGGTTATTGACTACCAATCTATAAATACAAGTCATTGCTACTTGAATTATTAGACCATTCAGCGATGCAAGATAATGGAATTAAGTAGGAACTATTGAAAGAGTAATCAACGAGGTACTATAATCCAGTACGTTCCTATAACTCTCCAGGATACCAGTTTCAATCTTCTAAGGTTTTCGTAACCACAAGAATTACTTAACTCGTGATATCACTATTCATGGCGGACCATTAAAAAGAAAGCGTTCTCGACTGCCTTTGTGTATGATTGATTCATTCTACTCGAGCTAAATAATAAAGCAGGTGGTGAAGAAACAACTCTAATGGGCAGACCGAAGCTATTTCCTGGCTGGTATATGGTAGCTGCTTCCTGGATTCTAATTTTTCTCATCAGTTCCGTTGCTGTCAGTGTATTTTTCAAGCCGATGCTTGAAGACTTTGGCTGGGACAGAGCAACTCTCTCATCGGTGCAATCTGTTTCTCTGATAGTCTTTACAATTTTATCTCCCTTTCTTGGGCGTTTCATCGACCATTTTGGACCCAGAGTGATGATATTCGTCTGTGTGGCTACCCAATCCCTGAGCAGTATTATCAATGGTTCCGCCGGCAGCATCTGGCACCTGTATATCGCCCGTATTTTCTACAGCATAAATGTCATGCCCTCTACCCAAATACTTGTGAGCAAGTGGTTTGTTAAGAAGCGAGGAACGGCACTGGGTATTATCTCCACCGGCATGCCCCTTGGGACGATGTTTCTAATTCCGATTACGCAGTACCTGATTCTATCATGGGGTTGGAGACCGACCATGTTTTTCTGGGCAACGGTGGTATTTGCCATAATGCTACCTATTGCTCTGCTTATTAAGGATAATCCTGCAGTTAAAGGTTATGCTCCAGACGGCGAACCTCAAGCTGAAACCGATTCGGCTATTCAATTATTCAGCAATCAGGAGACTTCCGGTGTTGAGTTTGGCCAAAGTACGGGTACTGACTTACGTGGAGCGGTCAAGACGAGAGCTTTCTGGTTTATGTMGRTTGCTCATTTTATCTGCGGGACGAGTTGCGGATTCATAATGACYCATTTAGTGATATTYGCYACCGACATCGGRTACRCCGATATGATCGCCGCCAGTCTYGTMAGCGTGCAGGGCGCYTTGAATCTYGCYGGCGTCCTTATTACCGGCTATCTTTCCGACCGGATAATAAGAAGCAGGATGCTGGCATTAACCCACTTTATYCGCGGGATTTCTTTTATCGTTGCCGTCATTTTTATCCTTCTCGGGAGTGGTTCACTCTGGATGCTTTATTTATCAATAGCTCTCTTTGGTTTCGGCTGGTTCACCACTGCACCTCTCCAGGCGGCACTGGTGGCAGATTTATTTGGGAATCTAAGAATGGGCACGATACTCGGTATCGAGAATTCGTGCCATATGCTGGGCATGGCGGTGGGTGCCTATCTTGGCGGTGCCATATTCGAATTAACCAGCAGCTACTTCCCCGTCTTCGTCAGTCAGGGGGCACTTGAATTTCTGGCAGTCGTTCTCTTTCTCTCGATAAGGCAAAGAGTCAGTACCACGAAAAATTGAATTAATTCTATTGTAGCAGCTCTTTTTACTATAATAATAAAAATAATGGCTCAGAAGATTAACTGACACCAGAAACTTTGGACCGTTGTAACCAATCGGTTTATATCAGCGCCTGGTATACCATACGCTCGAAGTCCTCCTGGCAGGTGTTACCGGGCATCATCTGGTGCATCATCACCTGGGTAAAGCAGAGCCATATCAACTCTTCCTTAGGGTCAATAATACATATAGTCCCTGCTGCTCCACTCCAGCCAAAGGCGCCGATTGAACGCATAAGAGGTGGAGTACGGCCCTTGTAAACTCCAACGCCCATACCGAATCCGAATCCTGGTCCCGTCAGCGGCATATTAAGGCCCTCTGGAGTGTGGCTGCTGCTCATAAGCTCCACCATTTTCCTGCCGATTATCCTTTCACCTTCGAGTTCGCCACCGTTAAGCAGCATCTGGGCAAAACGAGCGTAATCAGCGATAGTGGACAGCACGCCACCACCACCTCCTCCAGCACCAAAGTAATTTTTAGGACCCAGTACCCTTTCACTTTTCTCCGGGTACTCAGAAACGACAAGTTTCATTCCATTTCCAGATGGTGCCGGCCTGTAACAAACAGGAAATCTGTCCACTTTATCTTCAGATATATAGAAATCAGTGTCTTTCATACCGAGTGGTTCGAAGATTCGTTCTCTATAAAATTCGCCGAGAGTTTTATCCATTACTTTCTCGAGTACGGCTCCAACTATCGGGTAGCCGACCTGGTATTCGAAACGGGTACCGGGATGGGAATCCAGCGGTAGTTTAGCCTGCGCTTCCACTATTTCCTGTATGCTGGTGGTCATATTTGGTCCGGTAAACCATGTATTTCCCTTGAAAACATCCGGGAACATCGTCAGGTACTGGATAGGAGCATTCGCTGCAGTGGCAAATCCGGTTGTATTTCGCAGGCAGTCGCGAATAGTAACCTCCCTCTTGGCAGGAACAGTAGGTATCATTCCCATCGCCGGACGTGGAGCTTCCGGATCTCTCGGAAGGTCGGGTGCCCTGACCACCGGATTAGCATACGAAGGGAAGTACCGGGATAACGGATCATCAAGAGTGAGAAGCCCTTCCTCCAGGCAAATCATAGTAGCGACGCCGGTTATCGGCTTGGTGTTCGACCATAAACGATAGATCGTATCCTTTTGCACGGGTTTCTTACTTTCGATATTCATGTAACCCTGGGCTTCGTGATAGACAACTTTACCTTTCCTGACAACCATCGTGTTGAAATTGGGATCTTTTTCGCTATCGATGAATTCCTGCATGCTGGGTTTGATACGGGACAGGCGTTCGGAAGACATTCCTACCTCTTCCGGTTCTGCAAAGGGTAAAGGCCAACCGTTATTACTCATATCTTTGACTCTCCTTCAATCATTCACCTGGTTAACAGTATCATAAAGTGTCGATATTATATTGCGTCAGGTCAATATTCGTCAATTTTTGGTCAACGCACTTGAGTTAATCAGCAAATCCCTGTCAATTTAAGCGTACCGGTTATACCGGAATACCCTGAGCAGAAAGGCGTTTCCGTAATGCTTTATAGTCAACTTCCCTGGGTTCTACATTACTCTGAACCGCTAAAGCTGCCGCCGTACCTGCTGCCTGTCCCATGGCGATACAGGGTTGGATAATATTTAATCTGGTATTCATCACCGTATCCGATGAGAAATTACGACCGGCAACAAGCAATCCATCCATACTCTTGGGTACCAGACAGCGATAAGGCATCTCTAATCGTGGTGGTGGAGAACCTTGTGGAGGCCCAGCTCCAGCACCATTGGTAAATACGGCTATCGCATCTTCGAAAGTCGCACCGTTTTTCATATCGTCTTCGGAAAAGATATACTCGCCGATAAGACGCCGGCTGCCCCTGGTACCAATTTGAGGAGCACTATCGAACAAGAAGCTCTTTTCAAAACCGGGTAAACTCTTCTTGAAGTATTCCAGTACCGGTAACATGGACTTTCTGACAGTGACCTCTACCTTGGTCAGGTCTTCGACATCCAGTATATTATAACCCTCAAGGAAGTTGTTGACCCAGGTAACATCATTGCGGGAGGATGCTATTGGACCCAGGTGAAAACCGGCAATTTTGTCAACCTCTTTCCGCATTTCCGCCCATTTTTCCGGATTGGCTGCCCTGAACTCGGCAAATTTATCCCAGTCGATATTGGCGATACGAAAAACGACAGCGACCTGACAGGTTCTCAGTTTCGGGTTAACATAACCGTCAAACTCGGCTCCGGCTGCAGCAAGAATATCACCGTCACCCGTAGCATCGATTACCACCTTCCCCATTATTGCCTGTCTGCCCGATTTACTTTCAAAGATAACACCTTTTACTGTGTTATCTTCGACAATAGCCTGCGTACCCCATGAATGGAGCAATAATTTAACTCCTGCTTCACCAGCCATATCATTTAGTATGCACTTCAGCAATTCCGGGTCCGCCATGGAAATGCCCGGTCCCGATCCCGGAACCGCACTCCCACCGAGCATCAGACCTTGTATCGGGGACAAAAAACGAATCCCATCAAGCTTTTCCAGTCTCTC
>DUFA01000113.1 GCA_011191975.1 Dehalococcoidia bacterium | reverse complement strand
TTTTCAGGATCAGGAACGTTATAACAGATATGGCTTATACCTTCACCGCATTCCCTGAAGAAATCATCATTGAAACCGTCACCTTTTGGTCGACCAAGAATACACTCTATGACCAGCGAACCCATCTGGATGTTACCAAAGATCCTGTTAACATTGACTCGTTTACCGGTCTCCGGTATTGGACGATTATTGCGAGGTTTCCCGTAAACAGTCATAGTCCTGGGTAACGGTTCCTCTTCAGGCGCACCGGGCACGGGATTAGTCGCGTTCGGGCCTAACGTACCTATATCCACTCCTATTCCCAGGGACGAATAATAATACAGAATTTCATCCAGGTCACTGACGACAAGTCCTATATGGTCGAATTCCCAGTCATTTTTCATTCGTAATTCATCTCCTTTGTACTCGTGATAGTTTAAATCATTGTAACTCCACCGCCAACCGGAATAGTAACTCCAGTGATGTATCGGGATGCGTCCGAAGCCAGAAAAACAGCAACATCGGCAACATCACTGGCATCACCCATTCTGCCAAGTGGTATAGTATTTACCCTGTCTGCACCACCTGCCCTTGGATGCGGTCTACCATCGTCATTAACGCTGCCATCAACGCCGACGAAACCGAAATCGGTGGCGATCAAACCCGGAGCGACCGCATTACAGCGGACATTATACGGACCAAGGTCACGGGCTACCCATCCGGTCAGGTGCCTGATCCCGATCTTCGCAATGCCATACACTGACAGGACACCCATCTGGTATGCTGCCGACGAAGACCAGTTAATGATGCTTCCCCTTCTCTGCTCCATCATTACTTTACCTGCCGCCTGGCAGCAGAGCAGGACGCTTGTTAGATTAACATCCAGGCCTTTCTCCCATAACTCAGGAGTCATTTCCATAAACGCCGAGCTGGAAGGGACACCAGCAACATTGGCCAGAATATCAACAGTTCCTAACTCCTTCACCGTTCTTTGAATCAGGTGACCAACGTCATTCCTTTTTGTTAAATCAGCCTGGATGGCAAGAGAGCGCCTGCCGAGTTTTCTGACTTCCTCCGCCGTACCTTCCAGGTCCCAGTTGTCAGCTTTAACGATTAAGTCGGTAACGGCTACATCAGCACCGGCTTCGGCAAAGGCCAGGGCGGTCGCTCTGCCCATTCCCAGCACACCACCAGCACCGGTAACAAGAGCGACTCTACCCTCGAGTGAGAACTTCGATAGACTCATATTTTATCCTCCTTACAGTGTGCTTATTATCGACTTGTCGGAATATTTAGTCAAGGTAACCAGTGGTATTGTCATAGCCCCATACCGACGTATTTTTTTAAAATATTAAAGGAGGTAGAGTTTAAAAGCTCTACCTCCTTCGCTTATTGGATATATTGCGGGATTACTTGCTAGTATCCCATCGCCTTCTTCATAGACATATCTGTCCAGATGTAGTGGTTGTATGTATTCTGACTATCATAACCTATAGTACCCTCACCATGGTAATTCTGGACCCATGGCCACCACATGGTATAAATATATGGTGCCGGCATCCAGATTCCCCAGGCCTGCTCGAGGGAGAATTTACCTACCGCTTTTATCAGCCTGTTGACTTCGGCGTCATTTTTACCGATAACTTCATTTATCGATTCATATGACTGACGGGTAAACGGGTGCTCAAAGAAAGAACGGTTATCAAAACTCTCCTGGCGTACCATCAGCAGCCTGAAGGGGAATGGATAGTCGACGCAGAACATGGTAATCATCTCTTCGTGGGTTCTGCCCCTGCCGACACTCCGCATGACGCTGGCTTCCAGCGGCTGGATCACCATATCTATGCCGACGGCGAGTAAATACTCCCTGACAATAGAAACGTAGTCCGCTTCAGCCGATGAACAATTTATCTTGGTTGTGAAACCATTGGGAAATCCTGCTTCTGCCAGGAGTTCCTTGGCTCGTGCCGGATTGTATGTGTACATTTCCTGCACTTCCGCTGATTGCTCCTCCAGTGGCGTGAAAATCTCAGAATAGGTCGGCGTCGGAGGGTAAGGAACGCCAAACAGGACAGCATTCCCACCGTAATATTCATCCACTATTTCCTGCTGGTTTACTGCAATATTCATCGCACGTCTGACTTTTTGGTCGTAATATGGTAACTCGGGTTTATCCACCCTCATAACCAGAAGAGTGGGGCCGGCGACAACTTGCTTGTATTTCAGATTGGGAACCTGTTTCATTAACAATTCCGCATTCTCCCACGAAGTACCACCCAGCTGATCGATCTTACCAGTCCTCAGTGCCGCCATTTGAGTAGACGAGTCAGGAATAATCATACATTTGATAGTCCCCAGATATGGCAACTGGTTCTCCGGATGGAGTGGATCATTCATCCAGTAGCCAGGATTCTTTTTATAAGTCAATGAACTGCTGGGAACGTAATCGACCAGGAAGTACGGGCCTGTACCCACCTGGTTTCTCCAGTCAGACTGGTCTCCGTATCGTTCGGTAACGTCAGGGCATACCTGGTACATGTTGTCACCGATCACCAGGATAAGTAGACCATGCATGATTTGAGGAACTTTGACTTCGACCGTGTATTTATCGAGAGCTTTTATCGAAGTAGGTGCGTAACCAGCCCTCGTATAGGCACCATATGAATAAGCCGTTTCCACAAAGAAATTCTGTTCAATACTGTACACTGTATCATCAGCCGTGTACTCCCGACCGTTTACATACCGGCTTGCTTCGCTGTCCGGATCCAGGCCGTAATGAACTCCATGACGGATATGATATATTATGGTTTCATTATCCGGTGTCTCCCAGCTTTCAGCCAGGGATCCCGTTTCCAGTTCAACACGGCCAATGAAACCACCGGTCCAGTCCGTCTCCCCGGTACCTCCCGGACCTTTAGCCCAGTCACCACGTATTAATTCTTCATTGGTAAACCTCAGGCTCGCACACTCCATTTGTAGTTTTTTAATAGGATCGAATCCCATTACATCCAATGGTGAGCTGTAGATAAATGTACCGCCATATTTTGGCACATCCGGAGACAGCAAACCGTCTTTCTCTTCAATTACTTCTTTATCTTCATCTGTATCTTTGCCTGTGGTTATTACTTGCCCCTTATCCTCTTCAGTGACTTTTCCGCCTTCCTGCTCCTCTTCACACGAAGTGGCTACCAGAGATAATACCATCAATAAACTGATGAATACCCAGATAACTTTCCTAAACATGAGTAATATCTCCTTACTAATCAATCTTTGCAGCTCTGATTTTGTTTGCGAGTTAAATATTATCTGTTATTATTGAGAAATTATATAGGGCACTCTAAACCTATTTTCAAATGGTCTAAAATGCCCTTTTATCCTTCATATTCACCTCCTTTTTGAGGAAGGTACAGGATGGTATGGTATATTTTTAACTCGTATGTAGAATCTATATGTTATCGTTTTAATTACTATAAAGTCAAGCTGGATCAAGTTAATAAACTATAAAATGATAGAAGGAATATCAGAACGTCTTTCTACTCGTGGTATTACGGGCACATGACTCTCACTCCATACTATTCAACATATTGATATTAATTCATGTTGACAAGATTGTTGCTAAGTAATAGTATATTCAAACCAATCATCTGTGAAGGATTGTGTTATGAAAAAAAACATTGAAGTGTATAAAAAACTCCGAAAACACCTCCATAATCAGTCTATAGGTTACCCGTCGACAAGATCAGGTGTCGAAATCAGACTGCTCAAACACTTCTTTACTCCTGAAGAAGCCAGGCTAGCTTTAACTCTTAACTACAAACCAAATTCTCTAGAGAGTATATTAGAATCCATAAACACAACCGGTTTTACACAGGAAAACATAGATCAGCTACTCGATTCGATGCTCCGGAAAAGAGTTATCGAGGGTATGGAAAAAGAAGGGGAAAAATATGTCTATCTCGTTCCATTAATTATAGGTATGTATGAAGGGCAATTGAACAAGCTAATCCCTGAGTTTCTGCAGGATTTTGAGAAATATATAAGCAGTACCAGTTTCGGTCTTGAATTTCTCAGTTCTGAGATATCCCAGATGCGTACCATTCCCGTCAGAGAAAGCATTCCGGTTGAACATCATATCTCAAATTATGATCATATCACCGACATTATTCAGAATACGGAAGGACCTATTGTCGTGAAGCCATGCATCTGCAGAGAAAGAAAAAGTGTACACGGTGAACCATGTACACAAACCAAGCTTAAAGAGACATGTTTTTCATTCGGTGAAAAAGCTAAATATCTCATCGGGATCAATACAGGACGTATAATCAGCAAGGATGAAGCTCTTGATATTATTCGGCAATGTGAAACAGATGGTCTTGTCCTTCAACCTTCAAACAATCAGAAAGTTGAAATTGTGTGTGCCTGTTGCGGATGTTGCTGCGGGATGTTGAGTGTACAAAAGATGCTGCCTAAGCCGCTGGATTTCTGGTCGAGTAATTATTACTCCGAGGTGGATACCGAAAAATGTACCGGTTGCGGAAAGTGTGAGGAGAGATGCCCGGTTAACGCAGTATATGTAGATACACCGGTGAAAACTGCCAGGATCAATCTCCTTCGCTGCATCGGTTGCGGAATTTGTGTTGCCACCTGCCCTTCACAAGCTATCAGCTTGTGTAAAAAAGAATACGAGACTGTCCCACCGATTGACCGTGAAGATCTCTATGAGAGTATCAAGGCAAACAGGAAAGGTACATGGGGTAAAATTAAGCTGGCTGCCCGAATCGCTCTTAAAAGATAATTCCGTCTATGCCCTCGGCACCCATAAAACCTGTCGGGGCTTCTTTTTCAACTCTTCAGCCAGTTCTTCTATCCTTCCGTACTTCATGCAGGCTGCCATGCAGGTGCTGACACAGGCAGGCAATCTTCCTTCCCGAGTTCGCGGGGCGCAGAGTATGCACAGTTCGGTAGGAAACGGTAGAAAGGAAAGGTAAGCTTTCTTATTGGGCAGCTTCTGTTCCATTTCTATTACACGCATGCCGCCCATTCCCTCCGGCCACTTGTATTCCTGGGCACAGGCGACCTGGCAGGCGTAACAGCCGGTGCAGTACTCATAATCTATCAGTAAACCGTATTCGGGATTCTTTGCCATCTTAAAACTCCTCCCTCCCACCGGCAAGATATATTTTGCACAGAAGGTGCTTTATCGGTGCGCCGAGTCCGTCCTTGCCCTGGTATCCCATCGGGATAAACACACTCGCATTGGATTTCCAGACACCGAACAGCGATGGTTCTTCGCCCGGTTCCTCCGGGAACCACCAGCCGTGTGCTATCATCACCATCCATTCCGGCACGACGAGAGTAACCTTGGCTTTAAACTTGCTCTTACCCATCCAGTTTTCCACCCAGACCCAGTCGCCATGACTTATATCATGCTGTTTCGCCGTGTCAGGATGAATCTCGATGGTTGGATCCGGATCGATTTCTCTCAACCACGGAATATTCCTGTGTTCCGTATGGTAGAACACGGGTGATCTCCTCCCCGTCGAAAGAATCAATGGATACTTCTCGACCATATCCGGCATGGTTACCGGCGTGAACGGTGGTTCTTCATAATGGGCGACCGGTTCCAGTCTCCAGTCTTCACGCAGTACGGAGTACAATTCCACTTTTCCCGAGGGAGTCTGGAAACCGGTTTTTTTATCCGGTCTCAGCAGTCCTTTCTCGAAACGATTGTAGGGATGACTGGGATGATCTTCAGGAGGGAACACCCATCCCTTTTCCTGCAGTTCCTTGAATGTCAATCCGGAAGGTTCCACTATCTCGTCGAATAACTGGTGAATATCGTCCCACCGGAATTCGGGATCGAATCGCTTCGCCAGGTCGAAATTAATCTCTACATCCGGTTTACATTCATCAACGGTGATGGCTTTATTCACGCTCTGGAGTGGTACCCACCAGCTTCTCAAGCTGTCTTTTTCAAGGAAACTCGCCGAGGGAAGGACCACATCGGCAAGCTGCGTGGTAGGATTCATAAAAAGGTCTACTGCCACCACGAAGTCCAGCTTCTTCAGCGCTTCCACCCATTTCATGGGATCCAGCCCGATACCGGCAACGGGATTACAGGCCTGGAGCCACATTCCTTTTATCGGATATGGGTCTTCGGTAAAAATCTGATCGAGGGTCAGGTCCGTCTGCGCCCTCCAGATGAACTTGTTCAACGGGCCGTACCGGTCGGCGCCGATTCTTTTCTTGTCGTCTTCCGCCGTTTTCAGCTTGATGACGCCTTTCGCTCCCGGGAGAGCGTAGGCAACAGCATCGAAGGCGTAGCGTGAAATCACATTACCGCCGGGTGTATCAAGGTTGCCGGTCAGGCACCAGAGGTCCGCAATAGCCTGTACCGTGGGAGTAATTGCCGGGGTCATATCGATAGGTACGCCCCAGTGAATGGCAGCCGGTTTACTCTTCGCGTAAAGCCTGGCGGCATCGGCGATATCCTTCTCCGGTATCCAGGTTATCTCCGATACTTTCTCAAGCGGGTAATTATTCACCTCCGCAAGCAGCACATTCCAGACTGTTTCTGTCTTTACTTTCCCGCCATCGGCAAGCGATACTTCAAATTCACCTTCGAGTGCCGTTGCTGCATTCGTCGGTTTGTACTCCACTTCTACTGTATCCCACACTGCGGGCGTATCGGTATTTTTATCCCAGACTACAAAATTATCGAGTGAACCGCCTTTCGTAATATCACTCTCGCGGAGGAGTTTCCCTGTATCCTTCCTGACCAGGTGATGGGCGTTCGTCCACTTCTCCACGAACTCCTTATCATAGAGTCTCTCGTTAAGAATCACGTTCAGGAAACCCATCGCCAGTGCGCCGTCCGTGCCCGGTCTGATCCTCAACCATTTTTCGGCGCGTGAGGCGAACCACGATAATCGCGGATCGATGCAGATTATCTTCGTCCCCTTCTTCATCAGGTCGATGATCCAGTGACCAAAAACATTATCAGGACAGGATGCCGGTATGTTGTATCCCCAGATCACGATGCATTCCGGCACTTTGTATCGCGGGTCATCGTAGCGTTTCGGGAACCACTGGGCGGCATCCAGGATAGCGTAGTCACCCTGCATTGTCTCCACGCCGGCGATCCGGGGACTGTAACACGCTATTCCGCTGAGGGCGAACATCACGTTCGGGCTACCGTAAGCATACGCCAGCATACATATCCAGGCACCAATATCCCGACCGGTACCCATTGAGAAAATGAAACTTTCCGGTCCGAACTCGTCCCGGATCTTCCCCATTTTCTCTTCAATCAGGTCGTAGGCTTCATCCCAGGATATTTCCTGCCATTTTCCTTCTCCGCGCTCGCCGACTCTCTTTAACGGCTTTTTCAGGCGGTCCGGATGATAAACATACTGCGTCATCGCCAGGCACCTTGAGCAGAGTCTTCCCTGATTCCAGGGATGCTCGGGATCTCCCTCGATCTTTACCAGTTTCCCGTCTTCTATATGCGCCAGTACTCCACAGCCACCGTGACAGCCAGGTCCAGCCGACCAGGTAGTGGTGCGTACGATCTCCCGTTTCTTGTTCGCCATATCCAGACTCCTTATCAGACTAAAACCGATTATAGCCCTCAAGGACGTTTTGGCGCAAATAGTCTGTATTTTATGATATGATACACGGCGAAAGGCTGTTTATCTTAGAAGGAGGAAAATCCTTATGGCAAAGAAAATACTGGTAGCATATGGTTCAAAATACGGCGGTACGGCAGAAATTGCCGAGGAGATCGGTAAGGTGCTCAAGCAGGAAGCTTTAGAGGTTGATGTTCATTCAGCTGACCATGTCAGCAACCCAGCTCGTTATGACGCATTTGTCATCGGAAGCGGTGTATATGCCGGTATGTGGCGGAAAGAAGCTGTGAACTTTGTGAAAAATAATGAAAAGTTATTAGCCGATAAACCGGTATGGATCTTTTCCAGCGGTCCTACAGGGGAGGGTGATATTAAAGACCTGATGAGTGGCTGGGAATACCCCGGGAAAATCCGTCCAGCCATCGAGAGTATTAAACCTCGCGAAATAACCGTTTTTCACGGCGTCGCAGACCCGGAGAAGATGTCCTTTTTCGACAAACTCATACTCAAGATGGTGAAAGCTCCATCGGGCGACTTCCGCAAATGGGAGGCGATAACCGACTGGGCAAAAGGTATTGCCGCTGAGTTAAACAAGTAGAAATACAGAGGGCGAGTACCTGGTGGTACTCGCCCTCTATTCATTAGAAGAGGATAACGCATTAACCTTTCTTCACTACCGGCTCCCAGAACTGGCAGCGGTATTCCTCACTACTCCTGTCTCCCGGCAGGTAGATCTCTAACTCCGGTTTATTATCATGCTCGTACCCGGTAGACGGGAACCATTCGATAAACACTCTGTCCTCAAGGTCATGTATCGCCTTCGGCACAGCCCCTTTCGACTCGAACACCGCCCAGGTAGCGGTGGGAATCTGGACTTTCTCGTAGCCTTCAGGCACATCGATCCCGTCATTCTCGAAACCGATTTCGTAGGAAAATTCCTCCATGTTCTCTGAAAGGGTAGTGATTCCCAGGAATTCAGCGCCGGTAACCTTTCCCGGTTTACCTCCAGTCAGCTTCCTGAACTCTTCATACCACTTTTCCCGGTTGAACGTATCCCAGACGTCCCACCAGAAATTTTCCCAGGTCTCCTGAGCAATTACTCCGTGTATGATTTTATCCGATATCGTTCTTTCTATTTTAGCGATAATATCAAAAGCAGGCTTCTCAACAATTTTGTACTCCATATCGGCACCTCCTGTCAGAATAATGTGAAAGTGGATGCGGGGAAAAGCTATGAGTTCCACCCCTGACCCGCGCGCTGCCTGGGGATTTACTCCGTGAAGGTTCCTGAATGCCCGAGTGAATGAGTCCGGTGAATTATAGCCATATTTAAGGGCGATATCGATTATCCGGGTTTTACCTGTCATTATCTCCCCGGCGGCAAGCGTCAGTCTACGCCTACGGATATATTCCGCCAGTGACAGACCATTCACGGCGAGAAATATCCTCTGTAGATGGTAGGTGGAGCAGCAGGCAATATCAGCTACCTTGTCGATATCGACTTCACCATCCAGGTTAGCCTCGATATAGTCGATCACTGCATTCATTCTCTCCAGCCATTCCATCACTCCGCATCTCCTTCACTGTTAATATATCACTGCTGTTCGAAGGTTGTCCCGACTTTTTACACCCGATTAAGTGGATTATTTACAGAAATCATTTAGAATGAGGATTAATTGACAAATAAACATAAGTGGTTCGTCCGGAACCAGATTAACATTTTCTCGAAAGAGATCCTGGCTTTCTGATTTCAACAATACTTTCTTTTTTCTTTATAACCTCACCCCTTGTTACGAATAGTCCCCTCTCCTTGATAAAGAGAGGGGATTTTCGAAAATACCATATTCTATTTAAGCTAATATTTCCTGAAGTTAAGGGTTATTAAGTTAAGAGAATTACCGTTCATAAGAATAGCTTGAGATAAACTAGACTGAACATTGAAAGGAACCAATGCTATTTTCGAGTCACCCTCTGTCCCTTTCAGGGAAAGGGGGTGAACTCGTAACCAGGGAAAAGGGTAAAAGGAAATAATAGAAATATAGTTTCAGTGTTGACAAGCGAAGTACTATTTCAATAATCTGGATTGTTTATTTATTGAGATTGCTACGTCTCGGCTGTCGATGCTGAGTTTCGTAACGACATTAGAGGATTAATTATCCTGTTCCAGCAACGCCTGTAGTTGCTGTACTCTGGGTTCGGCAATCGCCCTGGCTGAATCAAGGGTGATCTTATTCAGTAATTTTGAAAATGCTTGATTAATCGTTTCCTTTAACATTGTTTTCCGGCTGTACTCCTGCAATTCCTCATCATACAGGTTGGCCAGGGCATCCGCGCACTGGATAATCCTTACTTCGGTTTTGTTGTCTTCGGAAGCATAACGCGTGCTGTGCTTGAGGATACACTCCAGTATTAACTCTCTGTCATCTTCTGATAAATCGATGGTTTCAAGGAACGGTTTTGACAGGTCGTGACTCCTGACATAGTGTTCCTCTCCCACCTCGATTCTCCCGATATCATGGAGGATGGCGGCTATCTCAACTATCCGGGGATCGACCTTTTCTAACTCCGCCAGTTCAAGTGCGTATTTCCTGACGAGTTGGACGTGAGTTCGCCAGATATTCGGTCTTGCCAATACCCGCTCGTAGTAATCCCTGGCAAATGACTCAACCTGTTCTATTAAACTGTTATCATCCATAATTAAATCCTCTGCTAATACGGGTTACCACACCCCGACAAGTTGAGATTCGTGATGACGATGACGAACCTGTTCAGTTTATAATATTCCTGTTTTAGTTCCACTATCACTTCTGGATACCGTTTTTCAACGGTATGGGATAGTTTGTCATAATAAATAAACTCCATTCCAGCAGAAGCCGGAATCCAGAAAATCCATGAACCTAAATATTCATTGCAGGAACAGCATATTGTATCATGCATACTATTACACATCCGCAATTCCGCCGTCCCTGTAATACTCGCCACGGTATGACTTCTCTATATACGGATACTGCTTCATTACCTCTTCATCCAGTTCAATGCCCAGTCCGGGCGTATCCGGTATCGGGAAATACCCGTCTACCTGTCTGGTAGGATTCTTGACCACTTTCATAAATTCCTCCGGCGGTACCGCGTATTCAAGCGTCGCGAAGTTCGGTATCGCTGCAGAAAGCTGGATGCTGGCAGCTGTGGCTACCGGGCCATTCGGGTTATGGGGGGCAACCCGTATGTAATATGTCTCTGCCGCAGCGGCGATCCTCCTTAATTCGGATATCCCGCAGCAGTGACAGACATCCGGCTGGATGATATCTACCAACTGTTTCTCGATAAGTCGTCGGTAGTCCCACCTGCTGAACAGCCGTTCGCCGGTGGCAAGATTCGTCCCTGATATATTACGCCGCACTTCCGCTAGGGCATCGATATTATCCGGCGGAACCGGCTCCTCAAAGAACGAGATATTATACTCCTCGACCGCCCGTATCTGCTGGATCGCCAGCGACGGCCATGCCCTGCCGTGATTATCTATCATTATTTCTATATCCGGCCCCACCGCTTCACGCAGTGTCTTAATGGACTCTTTCAATCGTGACGGCACTTCATTGGGTTCTACCTGTTCGCCCCGGAATGGCATCCCGCCGGCCTTTATCCCCAGGTAGCCTTCTTTCACCAGCGCGACCGCCTGCTCGGGTGCAAAGGCGTGGGTATATGCCTTTACTTTGTCTCTCACCGCGCCGCCAAGAAGTTTATACACCGGCAGGTCGTACGCCTTCCCGGTAATGTCCCACAAAGCCTGGTCGATGGCGCTCAGGGCTGAGTTCAGCACTACGCCGCCGCGCCAGAATCCGTGCCGATACATCACCTGCCAGTGCCGTTCTATCAGCGTCGGATCCAAGTCGATGATCCTGCTGCCGAGTACTTTGACGGCTTCCTCGACCGCCTTTTCCTGCCCTTCAAGGCTGCCCTCGCCCCAGCCGTATATACCTTCGTCGGTCTCTATCTTGACGAATGTCCAGCTCTGCCGGTTCACGCCTACCTGGAATACCTTAACGTCGGTTATCTTCATTTTCTTCTCTCCCTCCGGAAATTCACGGTGTACGAATTGTACAGTAGTCAAGAATCTCTGTACAAGCGGGTTGGATTATCCTGCATGTATCGCTTCAATGATTTACTGTGATAAACACAACCGATATTACATGAAAATAATCTTGTCATTTAGTACATTTATTTGTATAGTTACTTTGCAATGTTATTCCTTATTTCGGTGTGGCAGGTCGTCACAAAAAGAATTATTTCCAACTGGCGGCTGCTTTCTACCGTACTGGCAGGAGTGATTGTTGCGGTAGCCCTTCTCTCCAGCGCACCCCTTTACTCAAATGCGATTAATGACCTTGGTCTCGAACATTCCCTGCAAAACAGGGCGATTAATCTGCTTGACCTTCAATTCTATGCTCCTAATTATTATGTCGATCGTGACGAATTCCAGGAAACATCCGAACTTATCTCCGGCAAGATCCCGAAAAACCTCAGGGAAGTTATTCATCAGGAAGAAACCTGGATACAGACGCAATCATTCGACTTTTTCTACACCGACCGTCCCACGCCCGGTGGACCGTACCAGCCTACCGGCTATTTTCACGTCTTTTCAAACCTAGATAAACACGTAACTATCGCCGATGGCAGACTCGCCGAGTATTCCGATCCTGAACTCAGTCAGGGAGGGATCGATTCACCTGATTTCGCCATCGAAGGAATGATAGGCAGCGAAACGGCTGAAATACTCAATGTAAAGGTTGGCGACAGGTTCAGATTCAGGAGTGGATTCGGTGCAACAGAGAAGAATATCACCGTCGAATTAACCGCCTTGATTGACCCCATAGATCCTGCCGACGAATTCTGGTTTCTGAATCCGTACGTTTTCACACTACCTCTGGTAGATGCCGAGGGTAACTCCGTCCCGCCAAGAGCTCCGGTCTTTATTTCTGAAGAATCTCTTTTTAATATCGTGCCGCACTTTTTCCCGGAAGGCAGGGCTGACTACAACTGGTTCTATTATATCGATATCGATAACATTCATTCCGGAAATGCGGATACCGTTAAAAACGACATCCGCCACATGGAGCGGGAAATCGCCCAGGAACTGCCCCGCTCAGGACTGCTGACCACTCTTGACGGACTCATTTCGGAATATACGGGCAGGCTCATGTTTACCCAGATTCCCCTTTTCCTCATTGTATTCCAGGTAGCCGCAATCATCATTTTTTACCTTGTTATGGTCTCCAATATGCTCATAGAACGCCAGGCAGGTGAAATCTCGATGTACCGGAGTCGCGGTGCCGGAACCTGGCATATCTTTTTGATATACCTTTCCGAAGGTCTGCTGATATGCGTAACCGGAACAGTTATCGGCACTGCCCTGGGAGCATTCATTTTCAGTCTGCTCGGAAAAACAGCCTCTTTTCAATCGCTGACCGGAGGAGAGATGATACCGGTACGATTCTCCGGTACGGTTTTGATACTTATCATCTCTGCAGCAGTACTCTGTCTGCTTGCTCTTATCATACCGGCAATCCAGGCTTCGCGGCGGGGAATCGTTCATGAAAAGCAGGCATCATCCAGGCCTTCCCGGACTCCCTTCTGGCAACGATTTTATCTCGATATCGTTCTGCTCATAATCGGAGGGTCTCTGTATTGGGAACTTGAAGAAAGAGGCTCTCTGGTTAATATGGATATATTCGGCGGACTCGGTATGGATCCATTGTTACTTCTGACCCCTATCCTTCTTCTGCTCGCTGTTGCCATAATTTTCCTCCGGGTATTCCCTCTCCTGCTCAGGCTCGCAGCCCGAATCAGCAGGTATTACGGGAACGCTCCTCTGACTCTGGGACTTTGGCATATGGCACGCAGTCCCGTCCGTTACGCCCGTCCCATACTTCTCCTGCTGGTTGCGACCAGTGTCGGTATGTTTTCCTCTGGTTTTATCGGCTCCCTTGAACAAAGTTACGACGAACGTAACATTTATATGTCTGGAGGAGATGTACGACTTGAAGAACTCAATGAGCGTCACTCTTCGAAACAAACACTTGAGGACAGGTACTCGGCTATCAAAGGTGTTGAGAACGTCGGAGTTGCCTTCAGACAGAAATGTACTGCCGGCACTGCTTTCACCAGTAATGAATTTGATATGCTGGCAATCGATCCCGACAGGACGAAAGATATCGCCTGGTTCAGAAAGGATTTCGATGAAAAGACTCTGCCGGAACTGATGGATATCCTTGCTGAAGATGGACCACTGAAAGAAGGCCTGGAAATCCCTGACGAAGCAGAGACCTTAGGTTTGTGGGTGTATTCAAGATTAGGAAATCCGGAAATCGCAGTATATGCAAGGATAAAAGACGGCAGGGGGCGTTATATGGAGGTTAACCTTGGAAAAACCGATCCGGCAACCGGGGGCTGGCAATACATGAAAGCACCACTTACCTTTGCCGGTTCCTCTGAATACCTTCCTCCGCCACTAAGACTGAGTTCACTGTATATCAGAGCGACGTCCAGCGGTATATCCGACGTAATTTTTCAGGAAGTGTGTTTCGATAATCTTCAACTTGAAGGAATAACACTTCCTGAACCCACGATAATCGAAGATTTCGAGGATATAAAGGAATGGCTTGTGTCACCTGATGAAAAATCGGAACTGGTGACCGGTTTCGAAAACCGGTCGGGTTCAGTCGAAACCGACGGCTATTCTGTTCATGACGGTCAAACTTCAGCAAAGTTACGATGGAATGTGCGTAATACCAATATTGTCGGGATATATCCTTATCCCGATGACCGACCTATATCCGTCCTGGCGAGTCGGTCATTTGTCGAAAGAAATGGTATTTCGGAAAATGATGTCATCCGTATTTCCTTTTCAGGTTACCACCTGTATGTATCAGTTACTGAAATAATCGACTACTTCCCGAGTCTTGATCCTGATTCCGGAGGTTTCATCATAGCTAACATCGACCGATTGTTTAATGCCAGAAACAGGCAGCCTGGTAATTCTATCTACCCCAACGAAGTATGGCTTGATCTACCCGATGATAGTACACAGAGAGATTCCGTTCTCGACAGTATTCGTGGGACAACTCTCAACGCGAAAAACATCTACGACAGAGAAGCAATGATTGCAGATATGAAGGACGATCCACTGGCAGGGGCTGCCTGGAAAGGAGTCCTACTGATCGCTTTGCTGGGGGTAGTCCTGATAAGCAGCCTGGGATTCCTGGTATACTCATATCTTTCCGCCCAGGCAAGACAGCTTGATTTCGCCGTTCTCCGGGCTATCGGTTTTTCTCAGAAACAGATATTCGGATTTCTTGCGTTCGAACAGCTGGTCATCATTATCTTAGGGTTGGCACTCGGTGCTATTACCGGTGAAAGACTAAGCACCATAATGATGCCYTTCCTCCAATTGACAGAACAGGGCTCTAAAGTCCTCCCACCGTTTGTCCTGGGCATCGACTGGGTGACGATCGGTATTACCTACAGCATATTGCTTGTGGCATTTATTATCACTAGCTTCCTGTTGATCCTTTCTTTCTCCCGCAGTAAAATTCATGAAATACTGAGGATGGGAGATATTTAATTCATAGTATTTTCTTTAAACGTTGCGGGTACTCCATTCAACATTTGAAAACCGGGTGTATAATACTGATACATGAACGACTAAGGTAGCTGGGTTTGCTAATGATTACGGAATACGCAATGGATATGAGTGGATGGCTTGACTGGCAGAAAGCCTATCGCTTCGGCGTTATCCTGATATTTCCACCTGATCCGCCGGCAGGAGAAGTTAACCGGCTCCGCGAAATTCACGATCCCAGAGGGCAGTCATACTGCTCAGCACATATTACACTTACGGTACAGGTTCCCCGACCGATGGAAGACTTCCATCTCGAAGAACTGAAACTGCTGGCTTCCGGATTCCATCCCTTTCCTATTCATTACGGACCCTTATCGAATTACCTGCCGGCACCGGGAGTAGTCCTGGCTATCGAACCGAAAGATATACTTGGCAGCCTGGTAACCACACTTGAAAGTGCTCCCACATTCGAAAATGCGACTCCTCGACCCTATCCATTCTCTCCCCACCTCACTATTTCCGAATTTATCGATGTGGAGAGAACCAACGAATTGATGGTGGAACTACAGGGCAAGACACCCGAAGGCGAATTCCTCTGTAACTGCGTATCATACGCAGTCCCTGACGAAAACTTCCATTTCACCGAAAGAGCAAGGTTAGAGTTAGCAGGTTAAGATATCCCGGATTCTGACAGCGTACCGCTGTGTCAGTCTAGCCCAACTATGTCATTCTGGCTCTACCCCGTCATTCTGAGTGTAGCGAAGACTCTCCTTTCTATATTAGAGGAGATCCTTCGTCCTCCTTCGTTGTCCTCACGATGACACTTTGTTAATTACCTCCCGGCGGTGCAGCCGGACTGCGATACCCGCGCAGTAGTCCGCGCGGAACCTCCTTCTTCAGTTCATCTACCGTCCAGTGATCACCATACTTGAATATCCGCTTCTCCATCCGCAGGTCGCCGTACATGTCGATACCGTTGCCGGCAGTAAAGAATACGGAACCGCTTATATTCCCCGCGTCTTCCGTCACCAGGTAGGCTATAAACGGTGCCAGTTCTTCCGGTGGCGGCGAGACATCCATGATGGAAATCTTTCCGTATCCCATCGGACTCTGTTCGGGCGGAACTGCCCGGATATACGCTTCCAGCTCGTAGGACGCCCGAGTCAGTGCTGCCGGGGCGAAAGCATTACAGGTGATACCATACTTGTATACTTCCTGGGCGACACTCCACGTCAGCCCGAGTACCCCGGCGTTGGCTGTGGCATAGTTGGTATGCTTGTCAGAACCGGCAAACGCCCCCGACGTGCAGTTGATTATCCTGCCCCACTTCTGCTCCATCATGTACGGAAGGGCGTGCCGTATACAGTTAAAATGGGCCTTCGGCTTGATGGCACAGACATGATCCCACTGTTCCTCGGACATTTTCCATATCTCGCTGAATCCGAATGTCCCTACTACGTTGACCAGGATATCTATCTTCCCAAACCCATCCACAGCCGTCTTAATCAACTGTTCGGCAACGTCGAACTTCGAGACGTCACCGAAAAACGGTATTGCTTCACCACCCATTTCCTTTATTGTGTTTGCTGTAGTCTCAGCGTCGCCTTCGACTGATTTCATACCGTCTTCCAGCCATTTTTTATTTTCTTTACTCAGAGCTTTGAGGTTTTCTTCAGTGATAAAAGCAAAACCGGTCGAGCCTTTACACCGGTTGTTGGTGACGACCCTCGCTCCTTCTTTAGCCAAATGTATGGCAATAGCCCTGCCTATCCCCTGCCCTGAACCGGCAACCACCGCTACCTTACCTTCAAGATTATTACCCATATATCCAGTCTCCTTTCCTATCAATGACTACTTTATCCTTTTACCAATATAAAGAATATGGCACGAAGCGCCGGCCAGCGACGGTTCGGTACTGATTTCAAACATCAGGTCCAGCCAGAGTACTCGCTGGTTATCGGTCAGTTTCTTATACTGATCATCGGCAGCTATGCCTGCCGGTTCGACACCAGCCACTGCCAGCGTCTCGAATCCCTGCTGTTCATGAAGTGAATCAATTTCCGGAACAGTAGCAAAATATGCTCTGAAACCACCCGGGCCCCACGAAGGCAGGTCGAGATCCTTCCCGCCTTCGAGGACTGACCTGACATCGTCCTGGTACTCGATATAATGAGGGATTGTGTGCATAACATCGGACCAGAATCCATACCGGCTGATAAAGGCGGAGAATATGATACCTCCGGGCTTCATCCTGTTATGCACTTCCTTCAGCGCGGTTTTTCTGTCTTCTTCCTCGACCAGGTGATACAGCGGTCCCATTATCAGAACCGCATCGTATTCTGTATCAGTAACCTCTGAGAGATCACGAGCATCGGCAACCAGGCACCTCACCCTGTTTCTGAGTCCGAGTTCGCGTATCCTGTCTTTACACCTTTCTATCAGGTTCGGAGAAAAATCGACGGCGGTAACTGAATAACCCTTTCTCGCCAACGGTACAGTGTATACCCCGGTACCTGCCCCTATATCCAGTATCTTTCCGGTAGGAGGAAGATATTTATCAAGGAACCGCCAGGTAACGTCCCGCTCAACCGGATGCCTTTCCAGCCTGCTGTGTTCATTTTCCACATTCCTGTCGTAAAATGAGCGGATATCGGATACATCATCGATCATTCTATCCCTTCCTTCCACAGCTCCTTTTAGTAAGTAGTGACAACTGTAATTTTGTCGCCGTCAAGCATATAATGGTGAAAAGATTATATACTTCGGAGATGGATGTCACAAGACAAATACCTGTTCCTGTATTCGTTTCGGTCAAGTTGAGAATAATTGACTAAAACTATCGACTTTGTTACCATTTTTGTATAAGAAAAGAAGGAGAACCGAGATGGCAGAAAAAACATACAAGTTCCTCAGTCCTGTCGGTACCCAGATGCCGACGAAGCTCTATCCGCTGTCGCCCCGACTGGACACACTTGACGGAAAAACGATCCATTTAAGCGTCACGGGTGAACCAGATATCACCCTGCCGCTTGAGAAAAAGCTGCGGGAGAAATATCCCAATGTGAACTGGACAATGAAGAAGTCCTACACTCCTACTCCGGTCTACTTGACCGAAGAAGAGCAGAAAACGACCGACGCGGTGATACTCGCCGTTACCTGGTGAAGCGGCGCTGTATGGGGGCAGTTGCCCTACATTACAAGGCTTGAAAAAGCAGGTATCCCCTGCGCAATCGTCGACCTCGAAGACCAACATGAAATGGTCAAGCAGAATGCGTTAACCTACGGCGTTCCCAAGCTGCGTTTTATTGCTGCTTCACGCACACTCCACGGAGAACTAGATGTCGACCGTTTCATGGAACCCATGCTTGAACTGCTGACCAAACCTCTGACCGAAGAAGAAAAGGAAGGGGGCATGCACAACCCTCCGTTCCAGAGAGTGCTGTTCGAAGGCACGATGGAGGAAGCGGAAAAGATATACTACAAAACAGAGTATGTTCCCCACCCATTGAATGCCCCGATTTCGGTGTATACCGACGGTCTGCCGATAGTCCTCCCGACCGAAGAACTCGTCGCTGAAATGCTGAAAGGCACCAGCCACGACCCGAGTGAGATTATCACCTATCAGCTCGACAGGCTGGGGAACAAGGGTAAAGTAGTCCGCTTTATTCCGATGGAAAGAACCGCTACCGTGGAAAAGGTCGCTGTTAATGCTGTAATGGCAGGATGTAAACCGGAACATCTCCCGGCAGTTTTGGCTATGGCTGAATCCGGATGCGGCACCGGCACAACCACCTTCTGGGGACAATGGTGCTGTATTAGCGGACCCTACGCAAAAGAGATAGGCATGAATTTCGGTGTCGGCATGCTCGATCCAGGCAGCCCGGCGAATATGCCCATTGGCCGCGCCTACCAGCTTATGGCTATAAATCTCGGCGGCGCCAGGCCGGGCGTCAACCGTATGAATGCTATCGGCAGTCCATTCAATTCCGGTGGCTGCTGCTTTGCTGAGAACGCTGACGGTCTTCCGCCCGGATGGAAGGGTATTAACGAGGAGTACGGATTCGGCAAGGATGAAAGCGTAATGTTCGTCATGAACTCCGGCGGTTACATTATAGGCAACCAGTTCTCGCCAGGTGGTTACCGCGCCTTCCAAAAAAGCGGACATGGCGGAATGGCAAGACGAATGGATGTCAAAGGCATCCCTGGCCCGCATAACTGGCTTGAATACCTCGTGCCGGAACTCTGGGCTGGCAGAGAGGGTGGCTATACCTTCGTAATGGTACCTGAGATGGCCCAGCACCTCTATGAAATAGGCTTTAAATCGAAAGAAGAAGTCTACGACTGGCTCTGGGAGAAAAGCAAGGAACCGCTGCACAAGTACAGACTGCGCTCCTGGCCCGATGAAGGAACCAACGGCTGGCTCGGTATCGAGAGGACATCCGGCAAGCGCTGGAAAGAACTGGAGCAGGATTACATGGTTCCGATAGTGGATGAGCCTACCGACTGCTTCATCATCGTCGGCGGCGGCGACGAGGAGATATGCCTCCAGATGTGCGGACGCCACGGTAAACTCGATGACGCCCCTATCTTCAGCATCGACGCCTGGAGATAACAGGTAAAATTTAAGTACTGATTTCTAAAATCCTGAAAGGTGAGTGCCGAACGGCACTCACCTTATTTATCTACAACTATCCTTGATCAAGCCACTATATCTCATCTACTATGACTCAACTCACTATATAGCTGTTATCACCACCATATCGCTGTCTACTTTCTTAAACAAAAAGGTAGTAAGTAACTGAGAAAGGTTTCACCTTTCTCAATGGCATGGTCACAATATCACCTTACCTTTTTCCTCAGGAATACCTGTGGATATGGTTTGGTTTACGCATAAAATTTGCTATCAATAAGCGGTAAATAAGTTACATGGGTAGGGACACAAAGTAGAATCGAACTCCATCTGAAACAATGTGTTTTGTTTTACCAATAGCGATGGTTGTCACATCGTGCCCATAGTTTATTGTTACCATTTAAGTGCAATTTGTAGTACTAATACTTTTCGATCACAAAAGTGCCGTAGACTTCGTACTCTCTTCGAAATCCAAAATACGTTTCATACCATTTTTTACACCATTCAAGAAGACCTGGATCATTTGGATCGTTCTTATAAGCAGCAAGGTTTCTACGTGCACTCCACATGATGTACCGTTCCCATTCGTTTTGCGTATCGGTTGCCATTGAAGTAATAAAATATCCGTTTGCGTAAAAAATATGGTAAATATCCTTTAATGAGAGTGTTTCTCCCTCAAATTCAATAAGTTCTACCGGTGGATTATCGACCCTTGAATAACGGGTGCCAATAATCAACTTACCATCAGGTCTAATGTATTTCTCAAGGAGGTGAATCGTTCCTTCAATACCTCCGAATTCTTCGCCGCATAAACAGGCAAAATCGTATTTTCTGTCAGTCACCCAGTTACGTACATCCGCGCAAACGAGCGAAATGTCTTTAATCTCCGCTGCTTTCAAGCGTTTTTCCCCTTCATTTATAAATTCTTTGGATAGATCTACTCCGGTACCTTTAATACCGAACGCCTCATTCCAGATTTTCAGCATTTCACCATATCCGCAGCAAAGATCGAGAACGCTCGAATTTGAATTCATTCCTGCCGTGTATCCGATTTCGACAAGTTTTTCAGCAGGCGTCATGCTGATGAGATGCTGACTGCTTTCGACATCACTAATGATTTCTTTGTAATCCATTTGTATATTCCTTTGAATTAGTAATCACTATAGTAAACCAAATTGTGCAATATGCAAACAATGCATTCGTAAATGAAGGGAGTAGCAATACTCCTCTTTTAACAAAATACTTTCATTTGCGCACCAGTGAGTTTACATCGGGATCTTTTCCAGTGATGTGTATAACTACCTGATACCATTCAACTTTAATATCCGGGCTGGTATTTTGAACCTCACCGGATGATATCATTTTGTCCTCCTTTGACATTTCTTCAGGTCTTTCAAGCCCAATTCCCCTTATTGTAACCAAAAGTATCATTATTATTAGTAATATGGTTATTGAAATATCGATGTGAAGTAAATCATACTATGCAACGTAAATGAATGTGTATGATACTTTTAGTTATTGTTCCTTAGATTTACAGTCTCTGGTTATAACACATTATGGTGCATAAATTAATGGATAAAAGTATCGGCAATTTTAAAGTAATTATCAAGGTTCTTATCTCAATTTCGTTGTTAACGCTTGCGTTTGTTTTTGGCATTTTTTTCAATCGATATGATGTGCTTCTCCAGCAAAACAGGACTAATATAAACTTCAATAAAGACTTGAACGCAAAGATCGAGGCCAAATTAATAGAGACTCATAGTACCCAGTATATCGAAAAACCTGTGACAGAAATAAAATATGTTGAGAGAATTGAAAAAGAGCATGTTAACCTGCGTAACTTTGTTAATTTAGAGGAGTTAATAAACTGGTTAGACGCGCAAAAAAGTTCAACAACCTATGACTTATCTACTCCTCATACTAATTTGGATTGCGATGATTATGCTGATGAGTTACAAAGGAAAGCTCTGGACGATGGTTATATAATGTCATTTCAAGTCATTGATGCTGAAAAATATAATGACCTGTTTGAGATGTTTTCAATCTCTCCCGATACTCTTCATGCGATTAATCTTGTATTAATTGATAACAGTGTGTACTACATAGAACCTCAAACCGGAGAAATCCAATTTGCCGCCCATCTTGATTGAGTTGGGTACAACTACTTAGTGACTCAATATTCACCGTTGACACAACCTTGCTTGAATTATATCGAAGGTATAAGTATCTACTTCGCATAACAATCGTGATCTCAATTTGGACGTATAGACTTCTTAGTTCCCTTTAGTTTCATTATGAAAACTGTAATTTACCACACTAAAAGATGCAATAATACACCCCGCAGTGGGTATTAGTTTCCAGTTATTCTTCGGTAACTTTTATTTTGATGCAATGCGACTGATTGACATCGTAACTCATACATACTATAATCATCCTTGTTAAGGATAATTATGGAAACTGCAAACAGGAAAATGACCTTCGGATTTAGTTTTTATTTCTGGACCTACAAGTATCCGGAGGGCTGGCGGTTTCCAGTTTAGGGACAAGAAAATCCAAGAGTAAAAAAATAAAGGAAAAACGCCAAGCCCGCGAACAGATCAAAGTTCCGGGTTTTTTTTATCCTGATTACGGAATAGATAATGGATAGTAATATCAGCCTGACAAACGGAATGATTACCCTTCGCCCCTACCGGGACGAGGACGCAGATGCTCTATTCGAAGCGGCCAGGGAATCTATACCTGAAATGACTCCCTGGATGCCCTGGTGCCATCCCGAATATTCCGTCCAGGAAAGCCGGGAATGGATAACCAGTTGTTTCGATAATTGGGAAAAGGGCAATTCGTATAATTTTGCTATTACGAACACAGAGACAGGCAAATACCTCGGCGGCTGCGGAATCAACGATTTTCACCGGGATCATGACGTAGCCAATCTCGGATACTGGGTGAGGACAAGCGAGACTAAAAAAGGAGTCGCCACCATGGCAACTCTGCTGCTGGCTGATTTCGGGATCAACGAACTGAAACTCAAGAGGATAGAGATTGTTATCGATGTCGATAATGTTGCCAGCCAGCGTGTTGCCGAGAAATCAGGAGCGACCCGGGAAGGGATTCTCAGGAACAGATTGGCACAACATGGAAAACCGACCGATGCTGTGATGTTCTCGCTGATACCACCCATGTCATTCCCGCAAAGGCGGGAATCTACAGGTATAGAAGAGATAAAACCTGAAAATCAACGAGATTCTTCGCTCCCTGATTTCATCAAGGACTCAGAGTGACTACTGAAAACAAGTAAGGAGAAAAAGAAAATGCCGATGTCCGGAGCTTTCGAAGAACGCTTATTCCCGAAATTACCCGGCATAATAAAGCATTTCGGCACCCCGTTCCATATCTATGATGAACAGGGGATAATCGATACTGCCGAAAACTGGAAAACTCTGTTCAAGGATGTCTACGGATTCAAAGAGTTCTTCGCCGTGAAAGCTCTGCCAAACCCGGCTATCCTGAATATCATGAAAAAAATCGGATTTGGACTCGACTGCAGTTCAACATCAGAACTGATAATGGGGCGGCAGTGTAAATTCTCCGGCGAAGATATCATCCTTACTTCGAACAATACCTCTCCCGAACTTTTTGAACTTGCCCTTGCCGGAGGGGGGTGTATCCTGAACCTTGACGATATCAGCCTGGTCGATAAAGTGCCTGAAATGCCAGACATGATATGCTTCAGATACAATCCTGGCGAACAGCGTACCGGCTCGGGATTCATGGGCAACCCCGTCGAATCCAAGTGGGGAGTCAGGCACGACCAGATTATAGATGCCTACCGGATGGCGAAAGAACGCGGCGCCGGCCATTTCGGAATCCACACCATGCTCATTTCCAATGAGCGCGACTACCTGTACATGGTGGAAACGGTACGGATGCTGCTGGAGGTAATGGCGAACGTCACGGAAGCCCTCGGGATTACTTTCGATTTTTTCAATATCGGCGGCGGCGTTGGTATCCCCTATCGTCCGGAAGACCAGGTATTCAATATGCCCGGCCTGGCAAAAGAAGCCGCTGTGTTAATAAATGTATTCAGTGAGAAAATAGCGTACAGGCCGAAGTTATACATGGAGTGCGGCAGGTACGCCACCGGTCCTCACGGCGTCCTGGTAGCGTCAGTCATCAACCGGATGTCAAAGTACCGTGAGTACGTTGGAGTAAACGCTCCCACGATGGCGGCAAATCCAAGACCGGCTATTTACGAAGCCTACCACCATATTACTATCCTTAACCCGTCCGGAACACCGAGAAGCGGTGATGAAGAGGTTGTGGATGTAACAGGTCCGCTGTGCGAAAACAACGATAAATTCGCCAGGCAGCGCTTGCTTCCAAAAACGGAAATCGGCGACATTATGGTACAGCACGATACCGGCGCCCATTGCTACGCCATGGGGGGCAATTACAACGGCTGGCTGAGACCGAAAGAACTGCTGCTGCATACCGACGGTTCGGTAGAGTTGATCCGCCGAGCTGAGACCATAGACGACCTGTTCGCCACGCTTCAAACCGAACACGATATTATGAAAGCATAGCAGTCGATATACAAGGAGATAAAAATGGGAGAGTTGAAAGCTTCCGGTAAGACGATACGAGAACAGGCGCGGGACATTACAGTGTGTCGAGAAGCCGACATAATCGTGGTCGGTGGTGGTCCCGGCGGTATCGGCGCAGCCCTGGCATCGGCCAGGAACGGCGCTGATACGGTGCTTATCGAACGCTACGGTCACCTGGGAGGAATGGGGACCGGTGGCCTGGTCACGATTATTCCTAACCTGACCGACATTAATGGTAATGTGCAGATTGCCGGGATAACCCAAGAATGGCTGGACGGCCTTGAAGCACGGGAAGCTCTCGATTACCCGAAACGGGAACACTGGGGCTCGGCAGATAAAGAGACCGTAAAATACTATGCTGAACGCTCCTTCTTCTACACACGCCTTGACCGGGTTATATACAGCGCTCATATCGACGCTGAAATATCCAAGTACCTGCTCAACAAGATGGTCGAGGAAGCAGGCGTTAACACCTATCTCCACGCCTGGGGAACCGAACCGATCATGGACGGCAACAAAGTTAAAGGTGTTATTTTCGAGAGTAAGTCCGGCAGGCAGGCAGTGCTGGCAAAGATGGTTATCGATTCCACGGGTGACGGAGACCTGCTCCCTTACACTGAAGCCGAGTTTGAGACACATATACCGACCGGATTCAGAATCGCTAACCTGGCAATGTGTTTCTGGATAGATAACGTTAACCTCGAAAAACTCGACGAGTTCAAAACAAAATACCCTGAACAATTCGCCGCCCAGGCGCAGGAACTGATGAAGATCGGCGGACTGCCCGGGTATATACCCAGCCGCCTGAAAAATCAGGACGGTGTCGTCTGGGTTCATACCCGTTACCCGAACTCCAGCCAGACCGACGTCGAAGAGCTGACGCGCGTCGAGTTCCTCGGCAGGGAAAAGATGATGACAACCTGGGATTACAGGAAAAAGAACACTCCCGGCTTCGAGAACAGCTTTATCGTTCTCAGCTCACCTCAGCTTGGAACCCGGGCAAGCCGGAGGGTTATCGGAGAATACTATTTAACTGAAAAAGACCTTGAAACGAATGAACCACTCGAAGATACGATAGCAATATTCCCCGACGTGGATCGCGGGGAATCGTCGATCAGGTATCCGCTGACGTACATACCTTACCGGGCATTAATCCCGAGAAAGGTGGAAAACCTCCTAGTTGCCTGCCGTGCTTTTTCATCAGACCCGGTAGTGCAGGAATTCTTCAACCTCATCCCCCACTGCATCGCGTTCGGGCAGGCGGCGGGAACGGCAGCGGCGCTGGCGATTAAGGAAGGTGTAGGGCTTAGAGCGGTAGATTACGGAACCTTGCAGGAAAACCTTGCAGCACAGGGCGTACCGCTGCCCGGTCTGTATACGGCTCTATCGAAGGCATAGATACAGTCAGTCGGTACACATACCTAAACATAGAAAACAATAATACGAACGCGATACGCGTCAAGAAAGAAGGAAACACAAAATGCCTATATCTGATAGAGTCAAGAAAAGTATGGAAAATGGCTCCTGGATAAGAAGAATGTTCGAAGAAGGAACGCTGTTAAAAGAAAAATACGGAGCAGAAAACGTATTCGATCTTACTCTGGGAAACCCGGTAATGGAACCACCTCCTGAGTTTCACAGAGAATTGAAAAAGCTGGTCGATAATCCGGTCCCGGGAATGCACCGTTACATGGAGAATGCAGGTTACGCGGAGACGAGAGCCGCCGTAGCCGAACAGCTATCGAAAGAAACGGGAATCAAGTTCACAGAAAAAGACATCGTGATGACAAGTGGAGCCGCCGGTGCATTGAACATAGTCTTGAAAACACTGATGAATCGTGGTGATGAAGTAATAGTCTTCGCGCCGTATTTCGCCGAGTTCATTAACTACATCGAAAACCATGACGGCGTAGCGAAGGTGTTACCTACTGATGATCAGTTCATACCGAAACTCGATATCCTCGAGAAATCGCTTACCACTAAAACCGCAGCGGTTCTGATCAACTCGCCGAATAATCCGACCGGCGCGGTATATGACGCTGATTTCCTGGCAAAACTGGGAGAACTGCTTAAAGATAAATCCAGGGAACTTGGTAGAAACATTATACTGATAAACGATGAAGCCTATGCCAGCCTTGTCTATGACGGGATGGTACACGATCAGGTATATTCCCATTACAGGAATACGATAACTGTGACATCTCATTCCAAGGACCTTGCCCTGCCCGGTGAACGCATAGGTTACGTTGCGGTCAATCCTCGACTGGAAGAGCATTCAGATATAGTGAACGGCATCATACACTGCAACCGGATATCCGGATACGTTAATGCTGGTGCTCTGATGCAGAGAGTGGTAACACGCCTGCAGGCAGTAACCGTATCCATTCCCGAATACCAGAAAAAGAGAGATTTACTCTACAACAATCTCACGGAAATGGGTTACTCAGTTGTTAAACCAAAGGGAGCTTTCTATCTCTTCCCCAGATCTCCGATAGAAGATGATGTTGAATTTGTTAATGAACTGCACAGGAGGAAAGTTCTGGTCGTACCCGGACAGGGATTCGGGTCGCCCGGGTACTTTAGACTGTCATACTGCACGGATGACAGGACAATCGAAGGCTCTCTGGAAATTTTCCGGAAGGTTGCCCTGAAATATAAACTGAGCTAGATTTTCAAATTAATTCAGGAGTTAAAATAGACCCATGATAATAGGAATGAAAACGGGTGCTTCCGAAGACGAAATCAACACTGTGGTCGAAAAGGTAAAGTCTTACGGCTGGGATGTCCAGATGAACATAGGTACCGAAAAGACCGTTATAGCCGTTCTCGGCAGCAATACAGGCCAGGTTTCCACGGATATCTTTGAGGTACTGCCTGGTGTAGAAACCGTCACCAGGATAATGAAACCTTACAAACTCGCTTCGCGGGAAGTAAAGGCAACGAATACGAAGGTTCCTCTCGATGGTTTTGAGATCGGTGGCAAACGGATTATTGTTATGGCAGGACCATGTGCCGTCGAGAGTGAGGAGCAATTAATGGAAGCCGCCGGACTGGTAAAGGAAGCGGGTGCTTCGGTATTACGCGGCGGTGCGTTCAAACCTCGTACTTCTCCTTTCAGCTTCCAGGGGCTCGAGGAAAAGGGACTGGAATTGCTGCAACAAGCAAAAGAAAAATTCGGTATGCCGGTGGTTACCGAGATAGTCGACGTCGGCGATGTTGACGCGGTCTCGGAGACAGCTGACATCCTCCAGGTTGGTTCGCGAAACATGCAGAACTTCGCCCTGCTTACGGCAGTGGGTAAGAGTAAACGTCCGGTAGTACTCAAGCGTGGATTTTCCTGCACGGTTACCGAGTGGTTGACAGCAGCAGACTACCTCCTGGCCGGAGGAAATAAAGGCGTCATCCTTTGCGAGAGGGGTATCAGGACTTTCGAGGACAGTATCCGCTTCTCAATGGATATCACCGCCGTCCCGGTGATAAAGAAATACAGTCACCTGCCGGTGATAGTCGATCCAAGCCACGCTGCCGGTCATTATTCGTTGGTGCCGGCAATCGCCAAGGCAGCAATCGCCGCCGGAGCTGATGGCCTGCTTATCGAAGTTCACCCCAATCCCGAAGAAGCACTGGTGGATGGCTTGCAGTCGCTGACACCGGTTAAGTTCGCCAAGCTGATGAAGGAACTCAAGGGTATTGCGGAATCCGTCGGCAGAACAATATAGAAAATATTTTTATCAGGAAACTTCTGATTAACATCACTTGATATCTATCAGAGCATTCCTCTCCCTTGACGGGAGAGGTTAGGTGAGGGTGAAAAGTAACGGTATACGCGTAGCCCCCTCACCCTAACCCTCTCCCGCAGTGGGGCGAGGGAACTTTTTCAGAGGTTTCCTAATTTCACTCACTGACCGGATTGCTGTACGTTAAGAGTAGACTTTCCTTAAGGCCTGTTTCCGGCTATACTGATTCCATGCCAGCCGAGATGACGGGCCTGACAAATGTCGGCAGAATTCAAGCAAAGCATGCTGCGGAAACTCTTGCACGAGCTTTCTATGAGTACCCTCTTCTCAAGTACTATTATCCTGATAATAAAAAAAGAGAGAAGATAACGTATTATTTCGTTGCATCCAGTGTATTTTCAGGAACCAGATACGGTGAAGTGTATACCACATCTGTTAACATGGAGGGAGTAGCAGTCTGGGTCTCATCGGAACGGTACCCCAAATCCATGATGGACAGCATTCGTTCTATTCCATTATCGATTTCTTACGGGTTATTCAGGCACGGAGTTTACAAGATGAAGGCTGTGGGTGATCACATAGATTCCGTAAAGGAACGCTTAGCTCCTGCCAGGCACATGTTTCTCCAGACATTAGGTGTGGATCCGAATCACCAGGGAAAAGGCTATGCCGGAAAGCTTTTGAAACCGATGCTAGCCAGGCTTGATGAAGAGAAAATACCCTGCTACCTGGAAACGCTTGATGAAAAGAACGTCAGATTATACGAACATTTCGGCTTCAAGCCACTCGATGAATCGGTTATTCCAGGCACACCGTTAAAGAGTTGGGCAATGCTGAGAGAGCCAGGGATATAATTATTATTTGCATAAAAAATATACTAATGTCATTGCGAGACTCGGTGTCAATCCGCCTACGGTGGAAGACGCGGCAATCTCAATAAATTAAAATTATCGAGTAGTATAAACATGTCGGAAATTATCGATATTGCCATCATCGGCGCCGGAGTGGTCGGGCTGGCTATTGCTTCGGAAGTCTCTCGTAAACACAGAGATGTTTACCTGCTGGAAAAGAACGACACCTTCGGGCAGGAACAGAGTTCCCGCAGCAGCGAAGTGATCCACGCCGGGATATATTATTCGCCCGACTCTCTGAAAACGCGATTTTGCATTGAAGGTAACCGCCTGCTCTATGAAATGGGTGACAAACACGGAATACCGTGTATCAGGTGTGGCAAAATATTCATCGCCGGAGACGATGAAGAAGCTGAAATATTGGATGGCCTTTACTATAACGGCATAAATAATGGCCTTCCCTTGAAAATGCTCTCTCAGGAAGAACTCCATAAAAAGGAACCATACGTCAAAGGTATGACCGCATTCTTCTCTCCTACCTCAGGAATTGTAGACTCCCATGCCCTCATGAGATACTTCGTCCTCAAGGCAAGAGAAAACGAAGCCCGGCTAGTCTACAGAGCTGAAGTAACTGGTATCGAAAAGATTCATGATGGTTACAGGTTACAGGTAGAATATCCGGATGGTGAAGATTTTCTTGATACGAAGGTCGTCATCAATTGCGGCGGGATATACAGCGACCGTATCGCGGAACTTGGCGGCATAGATATAGATTCAGCCGGATACAGGCTTTTCTTAACAAAGGGAGAATTTTACAGTGTCGGCGGTGGTAAGAACCGAATGATAAATACCCTTGTGTACCCGACTCCCCAGAATTTAGGCCCGGGCATCCACGTCTGCCTTGATGTTGAAAAACGCCTGCGACTCGGCCCCCTGTTCAATTACGTGGATCAGGTCGATCACTCGGTAGATGAATCCAACAGGAGTATCTTCGAAGCATCAACCATCATGAAGTCGCTTCCATTCATCACCCCGGAAGACATTGCACCCGAATCCGCCGGGATTATGGGCGTACTCTACGGACATGGGCAAGGAGTCAACGATTTTATTATCCGTCATGAAGATGCCCGGGGACTCTCCGGTTTCATCAACCTCATCGGCATCGACTCCCCCGGTCTCACCGCATCACCGGCTATAGGCAGATACGTAGCTGAGATGGTAGATGAGATTTTGGGATAAAGAAAGTAATTTCCAGCTAATATTATCCGACCATTCCGTTGTAAAACGGAATCCAGAAAAACATTTATTCAAACAGAATTTTCTGGATCACGATTTTCATCGGGATGTTTAAATTCTTCTCTATCCATCATTATAATTGCCGATTTCTTCTAATGAAAGCAATAAAAAGAGAGGCTTTTCAGCCCCTCTTTAATATTTCTGTCATTGCAGGAATGGACAGGTTGACCTTATTTCTTCGCTGCGGCCTGTCGCATCCGGTAGCCTTCCATATAGCGGCGTGCTCTCTTGTCACGAGCCAAGATAAGGTCGATGCCCCTTACAATAGGAATGGCTTTCTTCGCGCTGGTGATAAGACAGGTAACGCCTTTCTCGACGATCATCGGCAGGAACGCAGTATTAAGAACTTCACGGTCGGGCAGTCCGAATGATATGTTACTGGCGCCCAACGTCTGGTTCAAGCCGAGTTCATCCCTGACTCTCTGTATTGCCTTGAGTACCTCGGGACCGGAATCGGTGTCCGCGCCTACTGCAAAGACCAAGCAGTCTATCAGGACGTCCTCACGTGGAATTCCTGCCTTAAGAGCCGTATCGAGAATCTTGTTGGCAACGACCAGCCGTCTGTCGG
>DUFA01000112.1 GCA_011191975.1 Dehalococcoidia bacterium | reverse complement strand
AGACGGAAGGCACTTCGTCGGACCAGTTGCTGACAAGGGCAATTTTATATCCCTTATCCCTGAGCCAGGTTAGTAGCTCAACGGCGCCCTGCCGCGGAACGATATGTGTCGCCACGTAATCCAGGTTTATCTGAGCTGCTTTCCTTACCTGTTCTTCATTTGGCTGCACTCCCAGTTTCTGCGATACGTAATCTACATCAGCTTCAAGATTGGGAAAACAACCCGAATGCCGCTCGCTGAAACTATCAAACCAAAACTTCGTAAAAGCATCCGCATCAACCTTAAGGACACCAGCCATATCCCACAGGACATTAATGCTCTCATCTACCGGAAACTTATGTACCAGTGTGCCGAACAGGTCGAAAATTACTGCTTTGTAGTTCATCAATAGCATACTATCATTCAACGACGCTCAGCTTCAAGCTAACTTGTGGTATCATTGTATAGGTACCTAAAAATAATCGGTTTATTATTCAGAATAACGACCAGAAGGACAATCCAATGATAAAAACAATCAAAATAGGGATTATCAGCATCCTGATCGTTGCCAGTTTGGCAATCGCTTTCGGAGCAGGCTGTATCGTAGGAAATGACAGCATCTCCAGTGAAGACCTGGGGATGGGAGTAGTAGAACAGGTCTGGGAGATAATTTGGGACAAGTATGTAGACAGAGATAAACTCGACACAGCGACTCTCAGCCAGGGAGCCATCGAAGGTCTCGTTGAAGCACTGGACGATCCGTATTCATCATATTTGGATCCGGAAACATTTGAACTGAGCATGGGAGGGATAGAAGGTAAATTTGAGGGTATAGGTGCCTACGTAGGCATGAGAGACGACAAGATTACTATTATTGCCCCTATTACCGGTTCTCCGGCAGAGGAAGCAGGAATCAGGGCCGGTGATGTAGTGCTTGAAGTAGAAGGAAAGCCGGTCGATGATATGACTCTTAATGAAGTCGTTCTCCTCATCCGCGGACCGAAAGGGACTACAGTAGAAATTCTCGTTCAGCACATGGATGAAACCGAACCCGTAAAACTTTCTATCATAAGAGATGAGATCAAGCTATCCAGTGTTTATTACGAACTGATGGACGATATCGCCTATATACACATCAGTAATTTCTCAGAAAGAACCAATGAAGAGCTGACACCAGTTATCGATGAGATTGAAGCGGATTCAGCAAAGGGTATTATCCTGGACCTTCGCAGTAATCCGGGTGGGCTGCTTGATTCGGTCGTCGATGTTACCAGTCGCTTCGTTAAAAACGGGTATGTATTATTCTCTGAAGATAACAAAGGTAACCGAAACTCTTACGCCGTTAAGGATAGTGGTAAAAAAACAAATCTGCCAATGGCAATTCTTACCGATAACTTCACCGCCAGTGCGAGTGAGGTACTTTCAGGAGCCTTACAGGACTTCGACCGAGCTGTTATTATCGGTACAGTCACCTACGGAAAAGGAAGTGTAAACACACTGCATACGCTGATGGACGGCTCGGGAGTTTATATCACCACCCATCGCTGGCTTACTCCTAACGGAAGACTGATTGAAGGAAAAGGTATCACCCCGGATTATGAATATCTTGATGAAGACATCATTCAATGGGCGATCGATTATCTCCATGAAAATATGAACAACTAATTAAAACCAGATACTTCCGGGAAAAGGAGAAACATGAAACTTGAAATTCGTCAGGCCAAACCGGAAGAAATGGTTGATTTTAAATGAGTTGCTGAAACTGCGTTAATGTTTACGATGGATTATCTTCCTGCCCATGACCTGACACTCTGTGGATTCATCGACGGTAAGATGGTCACTTCGTACGCAGCATGGCCGTTAACGATAGCCATGAACGGTCTCGAAGTTCCGACAGCAAGAATTACCATGGTAGGAACAGTGCCGGTTGCCAGGAGACTTGGCGTTTTAAGGAAGATTATGACCAAGCATTTCGAAATCATGCACAAAGAAGGGAAGCTAACGTTCAGGATCACGGATACCATGTGTTCATGGAATGAAAAAACCTTGGTACCGGTAACTTCACCGGCAGGTTCAACGATAAAAGAAACCGGTAAAACTCCACAACTGGAAATACCGTTACATACCCTTACCCTTCTCTATTTCGGACAGGTCAACGCAACCGAAGCCGCACGGATGGGACGGCTGGATATCAACGATCCGAACAGTCTGTCGGTCTGGGATCGGGTCATGAATACCAGGTATAAACCAGCCTGTGCTGATGGATTCTAGCATATGTTTAAAAAAAGGACTGAATCGGAATTCAGTCCCCATCCTATATTTTAAATAAGGAAAACCGTTTTACAGTTCGGCTTCTTTAACGTCTTTCGGTTCAATCTTCTTCAGATCTTCTTCTCTTTCAAGTCTATCGGTATAAAGTATCCCATTCACATGATCGATCTCGTGCTCCAATGCCTGGGCGAGTAATTCTTCTGCTTTGATTCGGACTTCCTTACCGCTGGGATCACGGCCTTTCACAGTCACGGATTCGGCACGTTTCAATTGTCCCACATACCCGGGAATACTCAAACAGCCTTCACTCACTACTCGTTCCCCTTTTGTTTTCACCACTTCCGGATTGATCAGAGCAAAATCTTCCTGCTCCGGGATACCGATAACAATTACGCGTAATGGTACCCCTACCTGTGGTGCAGCAAGTCCCACCCCCGGTGCATCATGCATCGTCTCCAGCATATCCTTTATAAGCTTATGGATCGATCCATCAATATTGCGGACACGTTTTGCCTTCTGTCTCAGCACAGGATCAGGGGCTATACGGATAGGAAGGACAGCCATGATACCTCCTGGGAATTATGTCGAATACGTATGTTCTCTCTATATAATTGTAGCTTCTAGAGTCCTACCGGGTCAATGTCGATTGCCCATCCCTGAGGTATCGGAATGTCTCCAAGAAACTCAGATAATTCGGATCCACGCAACACGATCTGCCACCGGTATCTGCCGCGAAGCCGATGAATGAAAGCGGGGGCAGGACCGATTATACTCATTCCCGATATCCCCTGTATATTGATCTCATCGTTGATGAGTTTCTTTAACCTTTGCGCTTCTTTCTGGCAGGCATTATCGTTACGGTGTGCAAACATCAGGCTGGCAAGCTGACTGAACGGCGGATAGCGTAACTGCCGCCTGTACTCAATTTCTTTACTGTAGAGTCCATAGTAATCATGCCTGGCTGCTGCCTTGACAGCATAATGTTCGGGTGAATAGGTCTGGATTATTACCTGACCTCCCAGCGATCCACGGCCTGCCCTGCCGGCAACCTGTGTCAGTAGCTGGAATGTCCTTTCACCTGCCCGAAAATCCGGAAGGTTCAAAGCGGTATCTGAAGTAATCACCCCCACCAGCGTCACTTGCGGAAGGTCGAGTCCCTTGGTCACCATCTGTGTACCTATTAATATATCGGCTTTGTGGTTTTTGAACTTCTCAAGTATCAGGCGATGTGAATTTCTTCTTCCGGTAGTATCGCTGTCCCACCTCAAAAACCGCGCTCCGGGAAAAGCAGCTTTGCCCTCCTCTTCGAGTTTCTGGGTACCAACCCCCAGAAATTTTATGCGTTTACTCCCACACTTCGGACAGGTTTCAGGCACTCTATTCCGGTAATTACACTGGTGGCAGACTAGCATTTCCTCGTCAAGGTGATAGGTAAGGGGTACATCACAGCGTCGGCATTTCAGTACAAAACCACAGTCACGACACTGGATATATGTCGCGGCACCTCGCCGGTTCAGAAAAAGTATCACCTGCTCATTACCAGATAATGCCCGATTAATTGCCGCGGACATCGACCGGCTGAACATACTTCTGTTTCCCGATTTCAATTCATCACGCAGGTCGATTACTTCTACTCCCGGTAAAGGTGTATTTTCGAAAGGAGTAACTCGACCGGGCAGTTCCAGAAGTTGATAATCACCGCTTTTCGAATGATAATATGATTCAACGTCAGGAGTTGCGCTACCCAGGATAACCGTCGCCCCGGTTAATCCGGCAAGTCTGACAGCCACGTCTCTGGCATGGTAGCGTGGATTATCCTGCTGCTTGTACGTCCATTCATGTTCTTCGTCGAGGATTATCAAACCTAAATCCTGCTGGGGAGCGAACACGGCACTTCGAGGACCGATAACTACATCGGCCAGACCTTCCCTTATACGCCGCCATTCATCATACCTCTCGCCAAGTGAAAGCTGGCTGTGCAGAATTGCTACTCTGCCGGGAAAGCGAGAAGCGAACCGTTCGATGGTCTGAGGAGTCAAAGATATCTCAGGAACCAGGACTATCCCTCGTTTCCCCTGCCTGATCGTTTCAGCTAACGACTGCAGGTATATCTCGGTTTTTCCGCTGCCGGTAACACCGTGAAGCAGGAAAATATCCGGTTGTGGTTTATTTATTCGTGAAAGGCTTTCACAAATAGCATTGTAAGCAATTTCCTGGTCTCTGGTAAGGGTAAGAGGAAACGAAAGGTTAACTGCATTTTCCGACAGCGGATCCCGTCTAACCTCTACTTGCTCTATCACTGCAAGACCTTTTTTTATGAGTGTATCCAGGGTCGACCTGGTACATCCGGTCAGACGGAGAGCTTCCGATACTAATACTGGTCCTCCTCTTTCCTTCAGAAACTCATAAAGAGTAGCCTGTTTTAGAGTTCTTGAGTTGTTTTGAAGTTCAGCCAGGACTTTTTCACTGTCGACAGAATCAAGCATTAACCTGGCATACGAGTCCAGTTTCGGTCTTGCCTTAACAGGTTCCAGTTCATATTCCCTGACTCCGTATCCGCTTTTTACCAGCCAGGATACCAGACGCTGGGCTTTTTTCTGGCCGAACTGCTTTTCAAGAGTTTTTAACGAAATCCGCCCTTCCCGTAGAAGATATTCAATAAACAAAGCTTTTTCCGAGGTATGCGATGAAAGATCGCTATTCTCGTCTACTGTGGTTCTGACGAAGGTGACCGCTTTTCTCTCGTAACCGGGCGGCAACATTAATGATACCGCGTCGAATAGAGGGGTCAAATAATAACGGCTTATCCACAAAACTAGTTCGACTTGCTCGGGAGATAGTACCGGGTCAGACTCGATGACGCCAAGAATCTCCCTGGTTTCTTCCACTGCGGGATACTCGGTCAACTCCATTACGACACCCTGGAGGAGCCTCTCACCAAAAGGAATCCATACCGCCTGACCAGCCCGTATGTTTAAATCTGACGGTATGGAATAACTGAACGTTCTGCGTTGAGCAGCCGGGGAATTAACACTAACTTCAGCATATCTCATCATTCTCTCCGATGAGATAATTCTGACTATTCTTTCTTTTCTTCCTGTTCCGCAGATTCTTCTTCTGCCGCTGTCATTTCAACAACTTCTTCCTGTTCCATCACAGGTTCTTCTGTAGCTTCGGAAACTACTTCTGGTTCACCTTCGGATTCAGTGATAGTTTCTGATACTGGCTCTTCGATTACCTCAGCTGCTGATTCAGCTGCGACGACCACTTCCTGCTCGCTAGTAGTTTCTTCAACTACCACCGGTTCCTGTTCTGTTTTCAGGCGATTCTTTTCTTCTTCTATTTTCTGTATTCTTTCCTGTTCGCGTTCCAGTTCCTGCTGGGTCAATCGTTTTTCCCGCAGACGAGCAGTCTTAGCACTGAGTCCACGAAGGTAATACAACTTGGCACGACGTTTCTTACCACGGCGAACGAGTTCAACTTTTTCGACGCGAGGTGAATAAAACGGGAACGTCCGTTCAACGCCGACACCATATGCGACACGCCGGACCGTGAACGATGAACCGATTCCCCTGCGTCTTATTTTAATTACTACTCCCTGAAACACCTGGATACGTTCTTTATCGCCTTCGACAATCTTACTGCTTACTCTTACCGTATCTCCCGAGGTTATTTCAGGGATATTGGGATTTGGTTTTAATTCAACAACCGATTCCATATTCATGATTATATTATACCTTTCCGCTTATCATTATATATTAATCTGAAGGTTTGTGTAACCCCTCAGCCTGCTGTTTTTCTTCAGAGGTTAATTCTGCGCGCTTTAACAGGTCCGGTCGACGCGATGCCGTACGGAATATAGCCTGTTCCCGGCGCCACTTGGCTATCTCCCCATGGTTACCTGAAAGAAGAATCTCAGGTACTTCCCATCCTCGAAAATCTGGCGGTCGGGTATATTGCGGATATTCAAGCAGACCCGAATTATGCGATTCTTCCACGTGAGATTCTGCCGAACCGAGTACATCCGGTATTAGTCTTACTATCGCGTCAGCTACCACCATTGCCGCCGTCTCTCCGCCGCTCAACACATAATCTCCAATGCTTATCTCGTCATTTACCAGGTATTCTCGTACTCGTTCATCGACACCTTCATAATGACCGCAAATTAAAATCAAGTGGTTACGTTGTGATAACTCCGCCGCTATTTCCTGTGAAAACTTTCTGCCCTGTGGAGTAAGTAAAATTATCTGAACTTCCTCTGTGTTATGGAAGCGTTTATCCGTTTCATTAAGTATAGCCTCTACCGCCTCGAATATGGGTTCGGGTTTCAGTACCATTCCGGCTCCGCCGCCGTATGGGTAATCGTCAACCGTACGGTGTTTGTCATGAGTATAGTCGCGTATGTTCCGTACAATTACTTCCACAAGATCCCGTTCGTCAGCCCTTTTAAAAATGGCCGTATTCAGTATACTTTCGAACATCTCAGGGAACAAAGTTAAAATATCAATTCTCATTGTTCTGAAATCATTCTAACACATGTGTATAAAGACCAAAAAGTTTCCCCACTTTCCCCCCTAAATTAGTAAAGTGACTTTCTTTTACTCTTTAACATGGTCGAATTTCGCTAATTTTCCAACTAAAAATCAGGTATTTTACGCTCAAATACAGGTTTTATGTTAATTTTCCATAATTTTTGAAAATTTATGTAAAAAGGGGTTGACAAAATAAAATATTCGGTGCAAAATGGTAGATATTGGTAAAAAAGGGTAGATTGTGGTAAGAAATAGATAGACCGCTAAGGGCAATAATATGTTTTTGGGTGAGTTCGAATACAAGATAGATGAAAAGGGCCGGGTACCGATTCCGCCTAAATTCCGCAGGGACTTAAAAGACGGCGTGGTCCTGGCTGCCGGTCCGGAAAAATGTATTATTGCCTACTCAATACCGGAATGGAATAAACTGGCAGATTCACTGACCAGTGGTACTATTGCTGCGAGTAAACTAAGAAGACTTAACAGGGCATTCTTTGCTACAGCCTTTAATATACAAATTGATAATCAGGGAAGAATCGCCCTACCCGTTCCATTGCGCGAGTATGCGGGTATTGAAGACGAGTTAATAATTGCAGGAGTAAATACATATCTCGAGCTGTGGAATAAGGAGCAGTGGGAAGCAGAGAAATCTATTAGCCAGGAGCAAGCCTGGCAAATTATAGAAAGCCTGGAACGACATTAGTGAGTATACAGATGATGTCACCTGCTCATATCCCGGTTCTAACTGAAGAGGTAATTCAGGCACTCGCCGTACAACCAGGCGGTCGATATATCGACTGCACGCTGGGAGGTGGCGGTCATGCTGCCGCAATACTCGAACATATTTCTCCAGGTGGTCAACTCCTGGGAATCGATGCGGATCCTGAAGCTATAAGATCTGCAAGCCAGCGACTGAGTAAATACGTTAACTCCGTACTGCTTATCAACGATAATTTCGTGAATCTTAAATCTATCTGTTATAAAAACGATTTCGTTCCTGTTCACGGGATTCTTTTTGATCTCGGATTGTCCTCTCTTCAGCTTAACGATAACGAAAGAGGTTTCAGTTTCCAGCATAAAGCTCCTCTTGATATGCGGTTTAGCCCTGATCAGGAAATTACCGCCTCCGATATCGTTAATGACTATCCTGAAGAAGAACTCGCCCGTCTAATCTGGACATACGGTGAAGAAACTGCAGCACGTCGAATAGCAAGAAACATTGTGCAAGAACGCCCGATAAATAATACGTTAGAACTGGCAAGGATAGTCGAACGGGGAGTCGGGAAGAGACAACGAAAGATACATCCGGCAACGAAGACTTTCCAGGCCGTACGTATAGCTGTTAACAAGGAACTCGACCATTTTGAATTAGCTTTAAAACAGGCTATAGATCTGCTGGGGTACCAGGGGAGACTGGTTGTAATCAGCTACCATTCGCTTGAAGATCGGATTGTTAAACAATTTATGCAAAAGGAGTCAACGAATTGCATATGTCCTCCTGAAGTACCGATCTGTACCTGCGGACATACTGCCAGTCTAAGGCAGATAAATAAACGGATAATTGCACCTTCACCTGAAGAGATAAAGAGAAATCCGAGATCTCGTAGCGCCAGATTGAGGGCTGCTGAACACATCATAGGGCAGGAAGAACACTATAGCATTATGGAGGAACTGCGTTCTGCCGCGGAAATCCGACCCAATGCTCATGTCTGGAAACGTCCTGCGCTATTGAAGAAACTCAGGCAAACATACGCGGTTTTATCGATAGTAAATTAAAAACGTAATGTATAAACACTACAGAAGGGGGTAATCAAATGTGAATGCTCAGCCAGTACACAAAAGGCGAAATCTATATAAGAAGGAGGGGGTAAATGAGCAAGCGGAACACACTAGTCTCTATTGACGTTGGCACAACCAAGATATGCACGACAATTGCTGAAGTAAATGACTCAAATAAACTGCAGGTAGCCGGTGTAGGTATCTCACCGTCAAATGGACTGCATAAAGGGCTTGTAGTCAACATCAACGACGCAAAAGAAGCGATCCGCGAATCAGTGAGGAAAGCAGAGCAATCAAGTGGATACAAGGTAGAATCAGCATATGTAGGTGTTACGGGCAGGCATGTAACTTCACTCAACAACCAGGGAGTTGTAGCCATAACTCGAGATGACCGTCTGGTACGACCTGATGACCTGAAACGGGTACTCCAGAATGCTCAAAACATCAAGGTACCCAGTGACAGAAAACTGCTACATGTGATACCAAGACATTATGCAGTCGACGGTCAGGCTGGAGTGAAGAACCCCGTAGGTATGCATGGCTTCCGACTGGAYGTRGAAACTCAYGTCATYACAGCCGCMGTGGCATCRATACARAACATGACCAAATGYATAAGAGGWTTAGGAATCGACATCGAYGACCTTGTACTCGAACCTCTTGCAAGCGGCGAGTCTGTTTTAACTCCGGACGAAAAACAGGTAGGTGTCGCTCTAGCCGATATCGGTGGTGGCACCACAGACGTAGCAATTTTCAAAGACGGCAGTATCTGGCACACCGCGATCCTTCCCGTTGCCGGGTACCAACTTACCAGAGATATAGCTATCGGTCTCGGACTGCCATTCGAAGTAGCTGAAGAAATGAAGAAGAGATATGGCAGCTTGTTGCCGGTCTATGAAGGCCAGGCAGAGAAAAATGAAACAGCAACAAACGGGCATGGTATCTCATATCAGGATCTCTCGGAAATCGTGAGAGCCCGTGTTGAAGAAATCCTGAGACTCATAGTGCTTGAGTTACCACGCTCTGATTATGAATCACTGATTCCCGCTGGATTGATACTAACCGGCGGCAGTTCCAACCTACCAGGAATAGACATGCTGGGACGCGATATCTTGAGACTCCCGGTGAGAGTCGGAAGTCCGATAAATGTACCCGGTATCAGCGATACCCTTTGTGATCCGGCGTTCGCAACCAGCGTAGGTCTCTTGCTGTGGGGCGCAAAAAACAAGAAACAACAGACCTGGAAGCCCTTGGGATTTAACCTGGGCTTGCGGAAACTGGTAACCCAAATAAAAAGCTTGTTCGGATAATTAATCACATACCTTGAACATTAATAATGGATTGAACTAAGGAGGAGGAGATGGCTAAATCAAGTTTCACACTAAATCCAGCAAAGATTAAGGTTATCGGTCTGGGTGGTGGTGGATGCAACGCAGTCACTCGAATGGTCCAGGAGAATATCCAGGGCGTTGAATTTATCGCAATGAATACGGATGCCCAGGCAATGGCCCTTACTGAAGCCCCTGTCCGTGTCCAGATAGGAGAAAGGCTGACAAAAGGACTCGGTGTTGGTGGCGATCATATTCTCGGTCAAAAAGCAGCTGAAGAAAGCCGTGATGATCTCAAAGGTGTTGTCACTGGCGCCGATATGGTATTCATCACTGCCGGTATGGGCGGCGGTACCGGTACCGGTGCTGCTCCAGTGGTCGCTGAAATCGCGAAACAGAGCGGAGCCCTGACAATAGCAGTTGTGACCAAACCTTTCAGTTTCGAAGGACATAACAGGACTTCTGTTGCAGAAGATGGAATCAATCATCTTATTGATAAAGTAGATACTCTTATTATAATTCCGAATGATCGGCTACTTGACCTCTGTGACCAGAAAACCGGAGTTGACGCCGCTTTCAAGATGGCCGATGACGTACTCAGGCACGGCGTTCAGGCAATATCCGACGTGATCACGGTTCCAGGCGTTATTAACCTTGATTTCGCTGATGTTAATAAGGTAATGAAGGATTCCGGTCCCGCATGGATGTCTATAGGCAGAGGTACAGGTCAGAATCGGGCTGTCGACGCAGCCAAGGAAACACTGGCAAGTCCGCTTCTTGATTCGTCGGCCAGCGGTGCAACAGGTGTTCTGTTCAACATCGTTGGAGACAGCAGTCTTACTTTATTTGAAGTCAACGAAGCGGCCGAGGTTATCAAGCAGGCAGTAGATCCCGAAGCGAATATTATTTTTGGTGTTGCCCACGATCCGAGTATGGAAAACTCAATTAAGATCACATTAATAGCTACGGGATTCCTTGCTAAAGACACCAGAGTCGATATGAGTAAAGATGAAGAAATGAAGGAATTCCTCACTAATCTCAAGAGTCGTGAAGACGAACTCGATGTTCCTTCATTCCTGCGTCGTCCCCTATTCGGCCATCGTCGTCACACCGGATCACCTGCTTACAGAATAGAAAAGACGATGTCACACAAAAATTAACAGAGATACCTGAATACTAAAAATTGAATAAGTTGCTCTAAAAGGGTGGGTAATAAAACAGCAAAGGGCTGTACAATGAGAATCTTTTGGCAGTTATTGCAGCTCACATAGATATATGCTGTGTATAATGAATCTTAGAATTCCCAGGAGTACTCCCTACCTTGAATTAACCAGTAAACTCGTACTTGAGTACTCACCCCCCTTTATCCCCCCTCTCACCCGGTAAACCGATCTGCTCTGCGACGACTCCACTGTGTGAGAGGGGGAATTTTTTCCATTACTATCCATTTGTCCATCTGTGAACGTGTTAACATGTAGTGATTTATAGTGATTTTTCAAAGGTAAAATCACCTTGACAAAACACTATATATTGTGTTATTTTTAATTCCTGTTCTATATAGTGTGGGATTATAGTATGAATTGTCCATATTGTGGATATCATGATTCAAGGGTGATCGACTCTCGTGATGCCAACGACGGGATACGGAGACGGCGTCTTTGTCTGAGTTGTAATGCTCGTTTTACCACTTACGAACGTTTACAGCCAGCAGGTTTATATGTAATCAAGAAGGACCAGCGTCGTGAGGAATTCAATAAGGAAAAACTGCTTGCCGGTATACGTAAAGCCTGTGAAAAACGTCCTCTTCCAACCGGTACTATTGACAAGCTGGCAGACGATATTGAAACAGAGCTTGAGACATTTAATAAAGCAGAAATACCAAGTACAACAATCGGAGATATGGTCATGAACAGGCTTAAGAGTCTGGATTATATTGCCTATATTCGGTTTGCCAGCGTATATCGTGATTTTACCGATATTACTGCGTTAAAGCGTGAGATAGATAACCTGGTCAGTGATGAACCTGAAAAACTCGATACTTCCAGCCAGCTGCCACTAATACCTGAAGAAGAATTATTTACACCCACGAGAACTCGTCACAGGAGTCGGCGATGAGTGAGAGAGAAAAGCCAAAAGGTAGACGACTGACTGAGTTAAACCGTACCGAGATACTGAAGGCGGTTGTTGCCGATGCAGAATCTATGGGCTTGCGTGACAAAGACAAGATTGAGCAGCTGACAAGCCGGGTAATCGAACGCCTAGAACATGCTCAACCGTTCCCTGGAATGGAGGATCTTGTTCCCAAGGCACGTACCACACCTCGACGTATTCCAAGTAGAGCTGAGATACAGGCTATAGTCAAAGAAATACTCGAGTCCGACGATGACAGACCTAAATCGAATATAAATCAGGAAACAACAACCATGAACCAGGAAAAGCCAAAAGAAACGCCCGTCACCAAAAAAAAGGAGGCTGAGCCGATGGCAGAAAAAATAGCCAGTGCTGAAACAACCATAGAATCACCGGAAGGCCTTGAATTAACCGAAAACGCACTCCGTGTCCTCGAACGGCGTTATCTCCAGAAGGACAAGGAAGGACGAGTGATCGAAACACCAGCAGATCTCTTTCACCGCGTGGCTAAAGCAATAGCTGTTGCTGAAACCGGATATAATAAATCCGCCGATACAGCCTCCATCGAGGAACAATTTTATACCATAATGGCAAATCTGGACTTTTTACCAAACTCCCCTACCTTGATGAATGCTGGAAGAGAACTCGGTCAGCTTTCAGCCTGTTTCGTTCTTCCTATAGAAGATACCATGGAATCGATATTCGATGCCGTGAAGAATACTGCTCTGATCCACAAAAGCGGTGGCGGTACAGGATTCTCATTTACACGGCTCAGGCCTGAAACGGACAGAGTCGGCTCGACGGGTGGAGTTGCCAGCGGACCTATTTCCTTCATGAAAGCCTTCGATGCAACCACGGACGTAATAAAACAGGGCGGAACACGACGTGGCGCCAATATGGCGATCCTGAATATAGACCATCCTGATATAATGAAGTTCATCACAGCCAAACAAGATATGAATTCACTGACCAACTTCAATCTCTCAGTCGCGGTGACAGAAGAATTCATGGAAGCTGTCAAGGCGGATTCTGAATTCAACCTCATCAACCCCCGTACCGGAGAGATACAGAACACAGTAAAGGCGAAAGATTTATTCGACAAGATAGTCGATATGGCATGGAGGATCGGAGATCCCGGTATCGTGTTCATCGACCGTATTAATGAGTACAATCCTACCCCACAACTCGGAAAAATCGAAAGCACAAATCCCTGCGGTGAACAACCACTGCTGCCCTATGAATCATGCAATCTCGGCTCGATAAATCTGAGTCACATGCTAAAAGAATCCAAAGGGAAAATGGTCATTGATTACAAAAAATTAGCTTCCACTATCAAAACATCAGTAAGGTTCCTTGACAATGTGATCGACGTCAATCGATTCCCTCTTCCGGCAATAGCCGAGATGACCAGAAATACCAGGAAGATCGGTCTTGGCATAATGGGTTTCGCCGATATGCTGATCCAGATGGGCATACCCTATAATTCCGACGAAGCTCTACAGACAGGTGAAGATATAATGAGGTTCGTTAACGATGAAGCTAGGAAAGTTTCTGTAGCCCTCGCAGAAGAAAGAGGAGTATTCCCGGCATTCAAAGGCAGCATATACGACACTCCGGAAGGGCCAAAGCCAAGGAATGCCACCTGCACCACCATCGCACCTACCGGAACACTCAGTATCATTGCCGGCTGCTCGAGTGGAATCGAACCGCTTTTCGCCCTCAGCTACATTCACAATATACTCGACGGTGCCCGGATGGTCGAAGTAAATCCTTTCTTCGAACAGGCAGCCAGAGAACGCGGTTTTTACACGGATACGCTGATGGAACGACTCGCTACGGGAACGCAGCTTCACTCGATGAAAGACGTACCCGATGATATCAAGAAACTTTTCGTCACTGCACATGATATCAGTCCGGAATGGCATGTGAAAATGCAGGCCGCCTTTCAGAAATCAACTCACAATGCCGTCTCGAAGACAGTTAATTTCCCTGAAGACGCCACCCGTGAGGATATTGCCAAGGTATATATGATGGCTTATGAGGAAGAGTTAAAGGGAATCACTATCTACCGGGATAAAAGCAGAGAATACCAGCCCTTAAGTACCGCTCCGGTCGAGAAAAAGAAAGAACCGACTGCCAGAACAGGTATAAAACCGAGGGAACGTCCCAAGGTTACGAAAGCAACCGTTGAGGAAGTAATGACCGGCTGCGGCGGGATCTATGTAACGGTAGGTTCAGATGCGTTCGGCATCTGTGAAGTCTTCCTCACACTGGGTAAAAGTGGCGGTTGCGCTTCAGCTCAGCTTGAAGCTATTGGACGACTAATTTCAGTAGCGTTACGAGCCGGTATCGACATGAACTCTATCATCAAGCAGCTACGGGGTATCCGCTGCCCCTCGATAGCCTGGTCAGAAGGTAAATCAATCCTTTCCTGTGCCGATGCGATAGCAACCGTGCTGGAAAAACATAATAATCCTGATGTCGACAGTAGCACTGATTCAGCATCCTCAAATACGCCGATTCAACCGACCCTCAACCTGACCAGGAACGTCGGTGGCCAGTGTCCAGACTGCGGCAGTCTGCTGGCCTACCAGGAAGGATGCTTTATCTGTCACGGCTGCGGCTATACAAAGTGTTAGATTAAGTAGAGTATAAAAGTAATAGAGGGAGGACATGTAAGCCCTCCCTTTCTACTTTTATAGTCCGCAGATTAAGTATTATGGCATTTTCATACTCAAGGCGGTATAATGCAAAAAAATACTAAAGGCAGTATCGCATATGGATAAAACGATTGGATTCATCGGTCTTGGGATTATGGGGAAACCAATGTCACTTAACCTGCTTAAAGCTGGTTTCAACGTTACCGTGTACAATCGCACGGAATCGAAAACCACCGAACCGGTATTGCATGGAGCGAAAAAAGCCCATACCCCTGCCGAAGCAGCCGCCGACTCTTCGGTGATCATTACTATTGTATCTGACACACCCGATGTCGAAAGTGTCATTCTCGGGGAAAACGGAGTTATCGAGAGTATCAAGCCGGACTCGGTAGTTATCGACATGAGTACCATATCGCCGGAAGCTACCAGGAAAATTGCCTCCCGTCTGAAAGAAAAAGGGGCCTATATGCTCGATGCTCCGGTCAGCGGGGGTGAACAGGGAGCAATCGACGGCACCTTATCGATAATGACCGGCGGAGAAGCTATGATATTCGAACGATGCCTTCCGGTACTCCAGGCTATGGGGAAGAATATTATCCATGTTGGCACCAACGGAATGGGACAGACAGTAAAACTCGTTAACCAGATTCTTGTCACCGGCACGCTCAACAGTGTCGCTGAAGCACTGATCTTCGCCCAGAAATCAGGTGTAGACCTGGAAAAGACGATAGATGCTGTCAAAGGAGGTGCGGCAGGCTCCTGGCAGCTGGCGAATCTGGCTCCTCGTATTATCGAGAGAGACTTCAGACCGGGTTTTATGATAGACCTGTTGGTAAAGGATCTGAACCTGGTAACAGGAAGTGCAGGAGAAATGGGCATTGACCTGCCGGTAACCAGCCGAATAAAGGAAATGTATGAAAAACTCCAAGCCGAAGGTGAAGGTAAAAATGGCACTCAGGCGCTTATTAAAGCCCTTGAGAAGATAACCGGTGTCCACGTGGAGAAATAACACTTTTAAGGGGTAAATATGATAATCCAGGAAAATACAGGCCAGGACAATAACGAATACCCACCGGAAGCAGGAGCCTGCTACAGCAACGGACTGAAAAAACTCAGTAAGTATTTCATCGACTTTTTACTTATCTTCATTATAGTGATAGTTTTTGGTATCCCCACATATGTCTTAAGCTGGGTTCAGAGTTTTGGTGAATCGATTGGTTTCGCGTGGGGTTTATTCGGATATATATATGGATTTCTTGTTACCGGACCTCTTGAATATGGAGTCTCTTTTGCTTTCCTGAAAGCAGCCCGCGGCGAAAAGCCGGAAGTAAAAGACCTGTCTAAAGTCCTGGAAAACTACTGGAATATTATCCTTGCAAACCTTCTGTGCGGGATAATCGTATTTATAGGTTTCGTATTATTCATAATCCCGGGAATTTATTTACTGTGTAAGCTGGCATTCGTCCGATACCTTGTAGTCGATGAAAAAATGGATGCGCTGAAAGCCATACAGGAAAGCTGGAATATGACAAACGGACACGCATTAACGATTTTTCTGATGGGACTGCTGGCAATTCCCATTTTCATCGCCGGGATACTGCTTTTCGGAATCGGTATCATATTTTCTGCGATGTGGGTGGAAGCCGCTTTCGCTTCTATTTACCACGCAGCCAGTTCAAGTAGAAAATCTCAGGTAATCCCTGCGATATAAAAGTGAAAGAGCTGTAAAACATCAATCAAGGAGGAGTTATGTCAGGAAAATACGAAAAATATATACTAACCGATCTGGTCGTGCCCGATGATGTCGCTGCCAGGATGGACGAATATAATCAACGGGCTACAAGAATATTATGGCTTGAGGATTTTGTGATTAAGGGCGCACCCAGTATCATTACCTCTTGGTACTGGAAAGCAACGGATGAGGAAGGCACTCCTTCTCATACACATGATTTCGACGAGGTAGTAGGCTTCTTCGGCAGCGATACCGATAATCCGGGTGATCTCTGCGGCGAAGTTGAATTCTGGCTCGAGGATGAAAAATACATTCTCAACAAGAGTTGTATGATATACTGCCCTGCCGGCCTGCACCACTGTCCTCTCCGTGTGGTCAGGGTAGACAAACCCATTTTCTTCCTGGCAGTATCTCTGACTAACAAATACGTGAAAGACAATATCGTCCGGGGAGTTGGGAAAGACGAAGGATAAACAATTATTCGATGATTCGGTCGAATTCTATAACGAGTGGTTTACCACCCCTATCGGTAAACTGGTCTTAGAAACAGAACAGGAACTGATCAACCGTTTTGTCGATCCGTCTCCCGAGGACAGGATTCTCGATGCAGGCTGCGGAACAGGTATTTTTACAGTAGATTTCCTGAAAGCCGGTGCCAAAGTTACAGGGCTGGATATATCGCGTGGAATGCTGCTTTATGCTGTGACTACACTTAACACACTGCCTTTTCGCGCCGTACAGGGTAATATGCTTAAACTGCCTTTTCCAGATTCTGTTTTTGATAAAACCGTGTCTATTACAGCCCTCGAATTTATTGAAGATGCCCGGACCGCAGTGAATGAGTTATTCAGGGTTACCCGTCCGGGCGGGATTGTGGTTGTCGCGACATTAAACAGTCTCAGTGCCTGGGCAGTCCGGCGCAGTCAAAAAGGTGAAGAACACCTCCTTGAAAACGCCTTTTACCGGTCACCCGCTGACTTACTTTCACTGGCTGGTCCTGAAGGAGAAGCAGAGACAGTGGTCCATTTCATGAACGATGACGATCCTGAAAAAGCGGCGAAAATCGAGAGAGAAGGCAAGTCAAGAAAACTCAATACGGGGGCGTTCGCAGCAGTTCGTTGGCAGAAACCTTCTTAACGTGATTTATCCAGCTGGCATTTCGGGCAATAATATGTCCCTCGCCCGCGTACCACCATTCTTTCTATAGGCGTCCCGCATACATTACACGGCTGACCGCCTCGATGGGCCACATTAAATTCAAAATGCGCCGTCCCCTCGCTGCCGTCAGGTCGATAATATGTATTGATGCTGGCACCCTTATTCTCGATTGCAGCCCATAGAATCCTGCGGATAGCTTCGTACAAATGATCTTTTTCTTCATCCGAAAGACTTTCAGGGAGCCGTACCGGATAAATACCGGTATCGAACATGACTTCATCGGCATACATGCTTCCGATACCGGCAATGACATTCTGGTCACATAGAAGAGCTTTCATCGGAGCTTTACGGTTAACCAGCCTTTCCCTGAATACTCCTATCGTAAAATCATCTTTCAGAGGTTCCGGGCCCAGTTTCCCTACTATACTCGCTGGATCCTTTACCAGGCGCATGACACCGAATTTCCGCGGATCACGAAAGACGATGTCAGTAGCATTATCCAGGTGTATCACAGCGCGTGTGAAGCGCGGTAGTTCATCACCTGTTTTTTGTACCAGCAGCGAACCGGTCATCTTCAGATGAATTATCATATACTGTCCGCTGCTAAGTCTGAATAAAAGATATTTACCACGCCGATCAAGAGCAAGGATTTCCTGACCGATAACTCCATCCCTGAAATCTTCAACAGGGATCTTCTTGACTATTCCGTCCCATTCAAAAGTCAGACCGGTAATCCGCCGTCCGATAACATGCGGAGCAAGTTCATTCCTCACGGTTTCAACTTCTGGTAATTCAGGCATAGTTCATATCCTCATATCTCTTTAGTAGTACTTAGTTGTGAAAATTACTGTTATTATTATTCCGTTCGCCCTGAGCTTGTCGAAGGGCGCCGTTGTGATTCGACAGACTCACCTTGAACGGCTTGGTTATCCCACTTTTCCGTGTAACTAGGTACTTGATATTAAAACGTTCTGACAAATCTGTACCCGTTTACCTGATACCCCAGCCGTTTATAAAACTTATGAGCTTCCTCTTCTCTGGCAAATCCGCTGACAAGCCACATACCTTTGCATTCCATCTCTCTTGCCAGTTTATCTGCATAATCCATCATATAACGCCCCACTCCCCTTTTCCGTGACTCAGGTCGCACTACGACAGCAGAAATTTCGCCGAATTTACTCACTTCCTCGAGATTTATCCGTATCCTGAAACCGAGAAGCCTGAGGATTCTATTATCTTCTTCGCAGACATACAGGTAATCTATGTCACTCTTTTTGATGTGTTCCAGCCTGTCCAGCATTCCTTCCCTTGACAGAGTATGTCCGGCCAACTCAGTCATCAGGTCACAGAGTGCATCGATGTCTTTAATTTCGGCTTTTCTCATACTCAGCATTATTGATTCTCCTCATTGATTCTCTTCTGTAACTCATCCTCTGGTTTTTTCACAGTAAGTAACAATATCATTCCTGTTGCGGATAAACCGGCGAAAATCAGCCAGATGGGATAATATTCTCCTCTCGTGTCGTAGACCCATCCTGCCAGAGGTGCTGCTCCGGCTGTTCCTACCGTCAAGAAAAGGGCGAGGATTCCAAATATGGTACCGAACCTCTTCACGCCGAAGTATTCTCTGATAATCGGCGTTCGTAAAGGCATTGCACCGGCAGCACCAATCCCGTATACCACAGCGAACACTACCACCATTATAAAGGAACTGCCGTCCAGTGACTGAAACAGGAGTAATCCCGTTGAAGTCATAAACATGGAAATGGCAAGCATTCTTTTCTTACTGAAAATATCTGAAAGTACCCCGTACAGTATACGGCAAATTATGGTGATAACAGAGAAGATGGTTACCGGAATGGCAGCATCCGATCTCTCCATTCCAAGACTCTCCAGGTAAGGCATCATATGCAGAGTCACCGCATGTATAGCCATCATCTGCATCATCGTGGAAAATCCGATTGCCCAGAAAGCCTTCGTTTTAGCGGCTTCTTTTACTCCCATACCGGTTGACGTCTCATACACTTGAGTTTTTTCATCGATCATCTGACCATCAGGCAGCATGCCGTATTCTTCAGGTCGATTTCGGAAGAGGAAAGACAAAGGTATACCTGCAACCAGCAAGCCTGCTGCCAGGTATATAAGCGTATTTTCCCAGCCGTTCGTATCGATAGACTTCACTATCAGCGGCGTGAACATACCTCCAAGAGCCACACCCACAGACAGGAAACCGCTGGCTTTTCCGATATTCTTCTTAAACCACCGGGCGATAACGGTAGATGGAACCATGGTGATGCTGATAGCTCCGCCGAGTCCCACGATAAGGAAACCGCCGTAGAACATACCCAGGTTTGTTGCCTGGCTGATAAAGATAACACCACCTGCGTATATTACCAGGCCTATTAACATCAGCCTTCTCGCCGGCCATCTATCTACTGCCATTCCCACCAGGGGGTCGAGGCTGCCAGTCTCAATACCTCGCAGGGACGAAGCAAGAGATACCTGGGCATAGTTCCATCCGAATGAAAGAGTTATGGGTGTCATAAAAGCGGTAAAACCATATACGAAGAGAACGCTGTTATAGGTAGTAAAAAAGATACCGGCAACTACTATTATCCAGCCGAAAAACAACTTCTTCAATCGCAAGCCCTTTCAACAGATAGTGCATCTGCCGGTATAGAATCATAATCGTGGTTTGACGGTAAGAGAAATATCAAATATTACTGCTTCAGTTCAGCCCAGTTGTGCCCAGTGTTAATATCCACCTTGAGAGGAACGGATAATTCCATCGCCGCAGACATAATACCTGGAACGAGATTTTGAATCTCGTCAAGTTCATCCGGGACGACTTCGAAGAGAAGCTCATCATGAACCTGGAGTAGCATTTTACTCTTCATGTTACGCTTTTTCATCTCGTCATACAGGTGAATCATCGCAACCTTAATGATATCGGCTGATGTCCCTTGAACCGGCATATTGATAGCCATTCTCTCGGCAGCTTCTCTTACCTGCCGGTTCGATGAGTTTATCTCGGGAATTGAACGGCGTCTTCCGAGAATAGTCTGCACGTATCCGGTATCTCTCGCCTGCTGTTTGGTCGCCTCCATATATTGCTTGATTCCCGGGTATTGGGCAAAATATGCCGTGATAAACTTTGAAGCTTCTTCACGCGACATTTCGGTAGCCTGTTCCAGGCCATAGTCGCTCATACCGTAAATCACGCCGAAATTAACCGTCTTCGCGAATCGTCGCATATCCGGTGTAACCTCGGACATGGGAACTCCGTATAGTTTCGCAGCAGTGGCAGAATGGATATCTTCATCATTCCTGAACGCTTCAACAAGACCTTTATCCTGAGAAAGATGAGCCAGCGCCCGTAAATCTATCTGGGAGTAGTCTCCGCTGATAAGAAAGGAATCGCCCTGTGCAATAAATGCTTCCCGTACTTTTTTAGCCAGTTCACCGCGTACCGGGATATTCTGCAGGTTGGGATCACTTGATGACAGTCTCCCCGTAGTAGTCCGTGTCTGATTGAAACTGGTATGCACCCTGCCTGTTTTGAGGTTTACCAGACCGGGAAGAGCATCAATATAGGTCGATTTCATTTTAGTCAGCTGGCGGTATTCCAGAATCTGTTCAATTATCGGGTGAGTACCCCGAAGGTCTTCGAGGACAGACGCTGCCGTCGAGTAATTCCCCTTCCTCTTTCCACCTGTCGGCAGTCCGAGTTCTTCAAAGAGAACTGGACCAAGCTGTTTCGGTGAATTGACATTGAACTGGTGGCCGGCACTTTTATATATCTCACCTTCCAAAGCCAGTATCTGTTCACCCAGGTCTTGCGCCATTTTTGCCATCAGCCCGGTATTTAGAGCTACACCATTTCTTTCCATGGTAACCAGGACAGGTACCAGCGGCATTTCGACATCCGTAAAGAGTTCCCACAGTCCCGTCTGCTTAAGTTCCGGACCATATAGTTCTGCAAGTCGAAGTGTCATATCAGAATCGGCACAGGCGTATTCGGCAGCCCTCGCGACATCTATCTGGGACATCGACAACTGTTTCGAGCCAGTTCCTATCAGGTCAGTAATAGGGGTCATTTCTATTCCCAGGCGGCTGAAGGCGAGATTTTTTAGCCCCAGCGATTTCTCATCCATAAGATGAGCGGCTATCATCGTATCGAAAGCGACATTACGTACATCCACTCCGTTCTCGGCAAATACGGTCATATCGAATTTTGCATTATGAGCCAGCTTCTCCAGCGTCGAGTCTTCCATCACCGGTTTCAATCGCGCCAGGACTGTTTCTACGGGAAGTTGATCCGTCTGTACCCAGCCGAAATGCCCTACCGGTATATAAAACGCTTCACCAGGCTTAACAGAAAAGGAAAATCCTACTATCCGGGTGGTAATAGCATCAAGGCTGGTAGTTTCAAGATCAAAGGTTAACAATTTAGCCGAAGAAATCTTATTTAGTAGAGAATCGAGGGCTTCGTTATCTGTTATGGTGTGGTAGTCGGTTTCAATCGATGGGGTCGATTCCACAGTAATAATATTGTCTGAATCCATATCTCCATTACCGGGAAGTTTCTGGAGCAGGCTGAAAAATTCAAGTTCACGGAAAAGATCCATGGTTTTCTTCCGGTCGAAATGGTTCAACTGGCATTGATCCATGTCCAGCGTTACCGGAGTATCCACATCGATAGTCGCCAGCTTCTTGCTTTGAAATGCTATATCACGGTTTTCTTTTAGAATCGACTGTATTCGCGGTGGATTCACCTCATCGATGCGTTCATATATCGTTTCCAGCGAACCAAGCTGGTTAATGAGCTTTACCGCAGTTTTCTCACCGATTCCCGGTACTCCCGGTATGTTATCGGAGGTATCCCCTACCAGTGCCTTCAGGTCAACAATCTGGTGGGGAGTAACGCCGTATTTTTCCTTTACTGCCTTTTCATCATACCGGATCGTATCGCTGAAAGATCTTCGTGGGTATATCACATTAACGTGAGATGAGACTAGCTGCATGGTATCGCCGTCGCCGGTCACAATGACGGTGTCTATCTCCCGTTCCGCAGCCTGCCTGCTTAACGATCCAAGAATATCATCTGCTTCGTAGCCTGGCAGTTCATATACAGGTATGTTAAACGTATCAACCAGGTTTCTTACTCTGTCGAACTGGTCGATTAATTCATCGGGTGTCGGTGGACGATGTGCCTTATACTTATCGAACATCTCATGTCTGAAAGTAGGCTCGGGAGTATCAAAAGCAATAGCACAACAGGACGGATTTAAATCGTTGAGCGACTTTAATACCATCTGAGCGAAACCATACACTGCCGTGACGATTTCTCCCGTTTTTCGAACGGTGAAAACGGTAGGCGGTCTGGTCGCTCGAAAAGCATGATAGGCACGATGAATGATGGCATTTCCGTCAAACAGGACCAGAAGAGGTTCTTCCATACGGCTATTATAGCAGAGTATCGAAGGTAGTAGATAGGTAAAAAGCGGTAGCGTTACCTGGCAAATGGCAAACCTTCCGCACTCCAATCGATGATTCCGCCGTTCATATGGTAGATCATGGTAAATCCCAGTTCTTCCATTACTTTTACGGCTTCGGAACTACGGTTTCCGCTGCGGCAATATACGAGGTATTTACCCGATTTATCCAGTGTATCCAGTTTTTCTTTAAAGGTATCCGAATTGTAATCGATATTAATCGCACCTTCTACGTGTCCGGTGTTATACTCATCAGGCGTCCTGACATCGAGAACCTTGAAATCGGGATCATCAGATTTTTCCTGTATCAACGTATACGCTTCCTGTGCGGTAACATTGGTAATTATCGTTGTTTGAATGGCTTTTTCACTAACCGCTGCAATTTTCGGTTCAGTATTCGTTTCTGTAGCAGTACAGCCCGTAACAACCGTAATACAGGTCAAGACCAGAGCGAAAACGCCCAACCACTTGATCCAATTTCTACTCATCAACCACCTCTTAAAAATCATTTTGTCCCTTTCGGGATAAACTTCTTAAAAACGACGTATCATTATGCCTTGTTAGGATAAATTGCCCTTTTTCATATGAAAATGAAGAAATGCCGCACGTGTCCTGCCTGATTTTCCAGAAATGTGAATTATCCAGCTCCAACAAGGCGCAAATCAAGACCTTATTTACCACACGGTGTGATATAAGAACAACAGAGCCTTTGTGTGTTTTAACTATCTTTTTAACCGCTGCAATCGCACGACTTTTCACGTCATCAAGACTCTCTCCACTCGGGAATTTTACTTTTTCGGGAGATTTCTCCCATTTTATGTAAAGGGCTTTATATATCTTTTTCACTTCGGTCAGCGACATTCCCTGCCATTCACCATAATCCAGGTCGATTAACGCAGGTTCTATTCGAACACCGAGTGAGTGTGATCCCGCGATGTTTTCCGCAGTGTGTACTGCCCTTAGCAAAGGGCTTGAATACACAACCTCCAGTCGTGAATTACTCAGATATTCGCCTAGCAGTTTTGCCTGTACAATCCCTTTTTCATTAAGGTCTACATCAGCCCTGCCCCTGAATATCTCGTCAGCATTCCATTCGGTCTCTCCGTGTCTTACCAGTAGTATTTCTGTCATTTATAAAGTGCCACTGCCATTAGTAACCGGGATTAGGCTTGGTTTCATACCTATTGACTGGAGTTTCTTCATTATCTTGTCACTAAAAGAAAAAGGGCTGTAAAAAAGGTGTCCGGTACACTTACAGTCACTCGAACCGAATCCTTTGATCACGTTATACATAGTCCCAATCGCATCAGCGATATCACATTCTATACTATTACCGGATTTACAGACTATGACATTTGACACATTTGCTTGTTCAAGGAGGTAATCGATATGCCAGTGGAGTTTCTTCTCTTTTCTCAGATGACGTAAAATTCTTTGTTTTAAACCTCGCATTGCCGATCCAACATAGGCATAATACCCAGGATCGTATTGAGTTGTGCCCAGTTTCCCGATCCGTATCTCACTTCCCTCTTTAAGCCTGACTAGAAGGACGTATCCTCCTTTTTCATGTGGATCTATAACATCAAGCTGCACCATTTTCGCCCTTCAGGATTCATCTCTTTTTTCAACCTCTATGGTACACTCAGTGACAAGTGCGGCAAACGCTCCGATTGCTGCCAGGAGCGGAGCAGCCAGAATTACCGCAACTGTGACAGGAGCGCCTACAGTGAGGGGAATTTCAAATATTGTATTTTTTTCATGAATTAATCGGACTTTCCTGATATTCCCCTCATGGATGAGTTGCTTGACCTTCTCAACCACTTCGTTTCCTTTTACAGTGAATTTCTCAGTGACAGGCATGACAATACCTCCCTTATATTGCATATTATTTAAGATAAAAAGAGGTGTCAAGATCATACTCGTTATTAGTAACTCTTGTGGAGAGTTACCCTGTTTCGTGTTATACTGGTGTGCATAAGGTGTCTTATATGAAACAGAATCATTTACTCTCAATAGCTGATCTCAGTGGAGATGAAATTCTCTCGCTGATTTATAATGCCATAGAGCTTAAAAAAACAGTATGGACAGAAACTCTCAAACATAAGTCACTCGCTATTCTGTTTGAAAAACAATCAGCCCGAACACGGGTCAGTTTTGACCTAGCTATGAACCAGCTTGGAGGTCATGCGATATACCTTTCCCAGGCAGAAGTTGGGCTTGGAACGAGAGAATCGGTTCCCGATGTCGCAAGAGTACTGGGACGGTATGTTGATGCCATTGCGGCGCGAACGTATTCCCACCAGACGATTGAGATTCTGGCTGAGTACGCGGGAGTCCCCGTGATTAATGCCCTGTCGGATTATGAACACCCCTGCCAGGCATTGGCCGATCTGCAGACAATATACGAAAAGAAAGGCACGCTGAAAGGGATAACTCTCGCTTACATCGGCGACGGGAATAATATCGCCAACAGCCTGGCACTTGCTTCGGCTTTGACAGGCATGAATTTCAGAATCGCATCACCGGAAGGATATAGTCTTACCAAAGATGTAAAAAAGCAGGTTGAAAAGTATACCTTACATTCAGGTGCTATAATTACCTTTACATCGAGTCCTGAAGAAGCTGTTACCGGTGCTGATGTAGTCTACACTGATGTCTGGGCAAGTATGGGACAGGAAGACGAAGCGGAAGAACGGCGTAAAATATTTGCCCATTACCAGATTGACGAAAAACTAATGGCGTTGGCTAAAGACGATGCGATTTTTATGCACGATTTACCGGCGCATCGTGGCGAGGAAGTCACCGATAAAGTGATAGAAAGCGCACAGTCGGTTGTCTTTGATCAAGCAGAAAACAGGTTGCATGCCCAAAAAGCTTTGCTTATAAAATTTCTTGGCAATAGCTGAGGGATTAATTGCCTAAAGAGCAGGAGGGAACGGTGTCTATTATGAAAATATTAAAGACCGTTTTTATCTGGGGATGGGCTCCAGCTTTAATTACGGCCATAGCTCTGATTGGTATAAATTATAGCTGGGACATGTGGCTCCTAGGTACAATACTGGGTATCATCTTACTAGCAGGCTTGATTGTGGCGATTATCAGGGAAAGTGAAAAACATGTTGAAGTAATTTCAATGAAACTCAGGCAGCAGGCAGGATACTTCAGTCGTCGATTCACGGGGACCTCTTCTCTTTCAATATTTGCAATTATAGATACGCTGTTTAACCTTGATGATCCGCAGTTATGGGACTGGGCACGCTCATGTGATATGTGTGCCAGACTAATGGACACATGGTTCGACAGCTTTATCCGCAGGATCGAGAGCGATATGAACAGCGGAAAATTCGCTACCTACCTGAGAGTATATCTTAACGAATTATGGATATTGAGTAATCATTATTATGAATTCGTTGAGCAGTTTTACGAGATAGCCGAAAAGATTGATCTTCCCCCATCGACACGCGATCATTATACCCGGTTTGCGACAGAATACAACGTCTTTGTCAATAATTTCAGAGAAACTATTATAGAATTAAAAAGCGTGATGGAAACCGAAATTGAACCGCCCAGCGTAAAGCTGGCAAACATGCTCCCAGGAGGAAAGCCAGTTCAAACCTTTGAAGAATATGAGTATTAACAGCAGCTCGCTGTTTCTGAAATACTCCTCACATATTATCCCCAGGTTTTCGGTTCATGGATGGTATACTGTATTTAGGAGATAACTAAGTACGTTATGACTAAACCCGTTGTAGCAATTATCGGCAGACAGAATGTCGGAAAATCAACCATGTTGAACCGACTGGCCGGTAAACAAATAGCGATTATCGAAGACTTACCCGGCACAACGCGTGATCGGGTACTGACTACTATTTCCTGGCAGGGTACCGACTTTACACTTGTTGATACCGGTGGGCTAGAATCAAAACCCGATAGCTCTATTTCTCAGGGAGTAAAAGATCAGGCAAGTATAGCGATTGATGAGGCGGACGTGATCATCTTCATGGTAGACATCCGGGATGGTGTAACACCTCTGGATATGGATATAGCCGATATGCTTCGGCGGACCAGTAAACCTGTGATCCTGACCGCAAACAAAGCGGATAACACCAAGATCGAAGGTGATATTGTTGAATTTTACGAACTCGGCATCGGCGATCCAATAGCCGCCTCCTCTCATCATGGTCGGGGTACTGCCGATTTACTGGATAAAATTGTATCGCTGCTTCCTCCGCAATCCCCCTCTGAAGATGAAGGTGAATCGATCAAGGTTGCAATAGTTGGCAGACCCAACGTGGGAAAGTCAGCACTTTTAAACGCTCTTCTCGGCGAACAGAGAGTAATAGTCGACGATACACCAGGCACAACGCGTGATGCAATAGACACATTACTTGACTATAAGGGACAGAGTGTGTTACTTATAGATACAGCTGGTATTAAGAGAAGGGGCCGCCAGGGAACCGGAGTAGATAAGTACAGTGTAATACGTTCACTGAGAGCCGTAGACCGGGCTGATATTGCTTTACTTGTGGTGGATGCGAGTGAGCCATTTACAGCACAGGATGTACATATAGGTGGGTATATCCGTCAGATGGCAAAGGGAATTATTCTAATAGTAAATAAGTGGGATCTTGCCCAGGAAAAGAATAAAACTGAATGGAATAACCATATAAGGAACCAGCTGAATTTCATTCCATACGCTCCTATAATATATACTTCGGCTAAAAATGGGCAGGGGGTAAACAAGATTATGCCCCAGGTACATCAGGTTTATCAGGAAAGGCTGAAGAGATTATCGACAGCTACAGTTAACAACGTAGTACAGCAGGCAGTAGCAGCTCATAACCTGCCCAGAATCGGTCGTAAAAGACTCAAAATACTCTACGCTACACAAGCCGATGTAAATCCCCCTACTTTTGTGTTTTTTATTAACGATAAAAAGCTGATTCACTTCTCCTATCAACGCTACCTGGAAAACAAACTCCGCCAGACATTCGGATTCAGCGGTACTCCACTTAGACTGATTTTTAAGACGAGGGGAGAATCATGATTATCCTACAGTTTATTGCTGTTATTATTATCGGTTACCTTCTGGGTTCCATACCGTCAGGAGTATTAGTCAGTAAACTCTTCGCAAAGGTTGATGTCAGAGAATTCGGCAGCGGTAAAATTGGGGCGACGAATGTACTAAGAACAGCGGGAAAAAAAGCTGCCGCTCTTGTACTTCTCATTGATGTCCTGAAAGGAGCCTTAGCGGTTATCTTCGCAGGCTTAATTGTCGGTAGAAATTACCTGGTAATAGGCGAAAATTTCGGACTTGGACTTCTGGTTGCCCAGGTACTAGCAGCCCTGGCGGCTATTGCAGGACACAACTGGTCCGTCTTCCTTGGTTTCAAGGGAGGAAGAGGAGTAGCCACGTTCTTTGGTGGACTCGCGGCTTTATGCCCTGTCGCGGCGCTGTTTGGCAGTGAGGTTTTTATCATTGGTGCAGGTCTAACAAGATTCGCATCACTCGGCTCTATTGCCGGTGTGGTTGGCACTTATAGTATATTAATACCGTTGACCATATTTAACGGTTTTCCACTGGAATATCTAATATACACACTGATAGGCACCGTATTAATCGTCATTATGCACAGGGAAAATATAGGGAGACTGTTATCAGGTAGAGAACGCAGACTTGGTGAAAAAGCTAAACCTGTAAATTCAGAATTATCTGAAGAAATTGTTGAGTAATTACTTGACCGGTTATTTCTTTTTCTTTTTAGAGTCACCCAACTCTTTAGCCAGTTCTTCAAAGAGTTGGCGTTGTTTTTTAGTAAGAGATTCCGGTGTAATCACTTTGAGAACTACCAGTTGATCACCCTGTCCCCTGCCGCGCAAGTGCGGTATACCTTTATTTTTTAACTGGAAGATATGGCCAGTCTGTGCTCCAGCTGGTACTTTAAGTTTGGTATCACCGTGGAGAGTTGGTACTTCTATTTCGGTTCCAAGCGCAGCCTGGGCAAAATTAACTGGCAATTCATAAACGATATCGTCTTCTTCACGAACAAAGAACTCGTGTTCTCGCACATTTAAATTTACGTACAAGTTTCCCGACTGACCTCCTCTGGCTCCTGCGTTACCTTCTCCGCTTAGACGTATCCTTGAGCCATTATCCACCCCGGCCGGAATATTCACCATAATGTTACGCTGAAACTTCTCTTTCCCGGTACCCCGGCAATCAGGACAGGGATCAGTAATCACCCTGCCTTCACCACGACACTTGGGACATGTGGTCACGTTTGTAAAACGACCAAATATACTCTGCTGAACTCTGCGTATTTGTCCTGAGCCGTTACAATCCGCGCATTGTGCAGGCTGAGTCCCCGGACGACTTCCAATGCCGTGGCATTTCGAACAGAATTCTGTACGTGATATATTCAGTTCTTTCTCTACCCCGAAAGCGGCTTCTTCAAGAGTTATGGAAACATCACACTGCAGATCAGCTCCTCTCTCAGGCGCCTGACGGGTTGAAGTTGTTGTTCTCCCACCGAAAAACGCATCAAATATGCTTCCTACACCATCGAAACCGAACCCATCGAAACCCTGTCCGAAGATGCTATCACCCCCATACCCGTAACGATCATATGCATCTCTCTTTTCCGGATTCGAAAGGACTTCATAAGCTTCATTGATTTCTTTAAACTTGTCTTCCGAACCCGATTCGTGGTTTCGGTCAGGATGATATTGAAAGGCAAGCTTCCGATAAGCGGTTTTTATCTCGCTATCGGAAGCATCCCTAGTAATTCCAAGTACGTCGTAGTAATCTTGTTTAGAAGCCATGTTATGGTGTTAAACCTCGCGGAATTCTCCTTCCACAGTTCCTTCTCCGTCATCTGCAGGCGGTTGGTCATCGGGCGGTACCTCTCCTTCCGACGGAGGGGTCTGCTGTTGGTAAACTGCTTCGCCTATCTTCTGCATTACAGTATTCAGGTCCTGTGTAGCTTGCTTGACAGCATCTACATCCTGGGCAGTTAACGCATCTCTAACAGCCTTAACCTTTTCTTCAACTTCAGTATTGAGTTCAGCTGGTATTTTATCTTTATTATCTCTCAACGTCTTTTCTGCTGTATAGGCTAAAGTATCGGCCATATTGAAGGTTTCCATCTTCTCGCGTTGTTTCGCGTCTTCCGCAGCGTGTGCTTCAGCTTCTTTTTGCATTCTTTCAATCTCAGATTTTTCCAGCCCGCTCGAAGCAGTAATGGTGATTTTCTGTTCCTTGCCCGTCCCCTTATCATGAGCTTTAACACTCAGAATACCGTTTGCATCCATGTCAAAACTCACTTCAATCTGGGGAACTCCTCTCGGTGCCGGCAGGATCCCATCCAGCATGAACCGCCCCAGCGTCCTGTTATCGGCAGCCATAGGTCTTTCGCCTTGAACTACATGTATCTCTACACTTGGCTGGTTATCAGCAGCTGTACTGAATATCTGACTCTTTGATGTAGGAATCGTCGTATTTCGTGGTATAAGAGGAGTAGCTACTCCTCCGAGAGTTTCAATTCCCAGAGTAAGAGGTGTAACATCGAGAAGAAGCACATCCTTTACATCTCCTTTCAGAACACCTGCCTGAATCGCAGCACCTATGGCTACCACCTCATCAGGATTCACACCTTTATGAGGTTCTTTACCAAATAATTCGGTAACCTTCTGCTGCACCAGTGGCATCCTGGTCTGTCCACCGACAAGGATAACTTCATCTATCTGCGCCGCTGTTTTTCCAGCATCTTTCAGTGCTGCACGGCATGGCTCCAACGACTTGTCAACCAGGTCCATAACCAGCTGTTCCAGCTTGGAACGAGATAAGTTTATGTTCAAATGCTTGGGTCCACTTGAATCGGCGGTAATGAACGGTAGGCTTATCTCCGTCTGCTGTACAGTGGATAATTCACATTTGGCTTTTTCTGCGGCCTCCTTGAGTCGTTGTAAAGCCATTTTGTCCTGTCGCAAGTCAATGCCCTGCTCACGTTTAAATTCATCACAGAGCCAATCCATAACTCTCTGATCAAAATCATCACCACCAAGGTGCGTATCACCATTAGTCGACTTCACCTGGAATGTACCTTCGCCGAGTTCAAGAATTGAGATATCGAAGGTACCCCCTCCCAGATCGTACACTGCAACCGTTTCATCTGCTTTCTTGTCCAGTCCGTAGGCGAGTGCAGCCGCCGTAGGCTCGTTGACAATACGCAACACGTCGAGACCGGCAATCTTACCCGCGTCCTTTGTTGCCTGTCGCTGGCTGTCATTAAAATAAGCCGGTACGGTAATGACCGCTTCTGTAACCGTCTCGCCTAAATAAGATTCGGCATCAGTCTTGAGTTTCTGTAAGATCATTGCCGATATCTCAGGTGGGCTGTATTCTTTATCGCCCATTTTCACGCGTACATCATCATTTGGCGCTTTCGTTACTTTATAAGATTTACGCTTGGCATCTTCCTCTACCGTCAACTCTCTTCCAGCCGGTTCTCCCCATTTCCGCCCCATAAATCTTTTAATACTATGAATTGTATTTTCCGGATTTACGACAGCCTGACGTTTAGCTATCTGACCTACCAGACGTTCTCCACTCTTGTTAATTGCCACTACTGACGGCACAAGATTACCACCCTCAGCCGAGGGGATTACTTTTGGTTCACCTCCTTCTATTACCGCCACCTCGGAATATGTGGTACCAAGATCAATCCCAATGACTTTTGCCATTTTTATTCCTCCTCTATCGAATAGCACCCGGAATATCCGCCGTACAATACCCGGAACTCCGGATCAGTATCTATTATTCTTCTTCTGATTCGCCGTTGCCTACAACCACCTGGCTAGGGCGGATCACCCTGTCACGATATTTATATCCTTTACGTATATCCTCGATGACCATTCCTTCTTCTCCACTTTGCTGGCGAACAGCTTCGTGTTGATAAGGATCAAAAGGTTCACCGATAGCGTCAATACATGAAAGGCCTTCTGACTCTAGAGTCATCCGTAATTTTCTTTCAATCATTCTGACGCCTTCCACCCAATTTGAATCTGCTTCCTGATCCGGTATGGCAGATATGGCTCTTTCGAAATCATCAAGTATGGGTAAAACACACTGAATAATCGCAGCTCTGGAATAATCTGCTAATTCTTCTTTTTCCTTCTCACTTCGTCGTTTATAATTTATATAATCCGCTTGGGCTCTCTGCCAGTTAGTAAGGTATTCTTCGGCTTTAGTCTTCTCTTCTAATAGAGTCTGTTTCAATACCTCTACATCATCCTCTTCAACGCCGTTTAAAACATCGTCCTGCGATTCTTTTTCATTAACGATCTCTTCTTCCATCATCTCACCGTATCTACTGGTCTGTTATTCAGATATAAACTCAACATGTATTTCTTTTCCATACAATTTCGCTACAAGCAAGTTAAGTATCAATGACAGGTAGCTCACGGTCGCTATTGTCCGAGCATATTGCATTCGTGTCGGGCCTACCACACTTATGGTTCCTGTTGCCTCCCCGGGTAATCCATACTGACTGATAACGACACTGTAATCATGGACTGATTCTGTCTCATTTTCCTTCCCTATTACTACCTGAACACCTTGTCCCTTCATTTTCGAAGGAATGATACTTTTTACCAGATGACGCTGCTCCACCAATTCCATCAAGTTTAAAGCCTGCCCATGATTGTGGACAAGTTCCGGCTGATTCAGCGTATAATGGAGTCCATCAAGATATGATTCTACGTATTGGCGGTTGTCTTCCGCTTCCATCTCCTTCAGCAAACAATCAATAATCTTCTTTTCAACAGGTGATAATCCCTCCATCTTCTTCGATATTTCCGACCTCGTTAAACCCGAAAACGTATCATTCAACTTTTCTGCTATTGATTTTAATTCCTCTTGGGTAATATTACCTTCAAATTGGATTAATTGCTGCCTGACTTTTGCACCCTGAAATACTATAATCAGCAACGTCAGTGAATCCTGGAGACTTATTACTTCCAGATGCCTTAACTGGCATGCGTCTGTCTTGGGTTTAGTCACAAGAGCGACATTCTGCACCATCTGAGAAAGGAGTGTAGCCGCAAGAGTCAACCATCCATCCAGTTCCCCTTCAACCTGATGAAACAGGTGATTTACCATACGCTGCTCAGCCGCCGGAAGTTTTATGTCACCTAGAGTATCCACATATATTCTGTATCCTTTATCCAGCGGGATACTTCCCGAAGAATGGTGAGGACGAGTAATATATCCTTCTTTTTCCAGGCGTACCATTTCATTACGGATAGTAGCCGAACTTACATTAAGCTCGGAATCACTGGTGATACTACCGGACGATACCGGTGATGCCTTGACGATATACTGGGCTACTATTGATTTAAGTATTGTCTCTGACCGTTGAGACAGCATCTYAAATCACCTCCATTAGCAATCTAAGCGTTAGACTGCTAATTCTTTTTTATCACGTCTGGAGRTGATTGTCAAGAGAATCAATCACAATAWTCCCATATCATCACARTCTAATTCGGAATTACCGATTRCTATCRRTGTTCAATTGACCGGAAGYTCTCTCTATGCTATATTTAGGCTTGAAAAAATGGAAATCAACTGGCTAGGACACTCCTGTTTCAGACTAAAGGGAACTCGTGCTTCGGTAATCACTGATCCGTATTCACCGGATATCGGTTACACTCTAGGCAAGACCAGCGCGAACATCGTTACCGTCAGCCACCAGCATCCAGGACATTCCAATGTCGGAGCTATCGGCGGCGAACCCAAAGCCATTACCGGACCCGGCGAATATGAAATAAGCAATGTTCTCATCATCGGTATGCCTTCTTATCATGATGAAGATAAAGGTGAAAAGAGGGGTAAAAATACTATCTACCTGCTGGAAATAGATGAGATAACCATTTGTCACCTTGGCGACCTGGGCCATGCGATGTCCACGACTCAAGCTGAAGAACTGGGTAATATCGATGTACTGCTGGTTCCTGTAGGCGGAGTATCCACAGTAGATGCCGTTACAGCTGCTGAAATCGTGCGTCAACTCGAACCTAAAATCGTGATACCTATGCACTACAAGACCGATGCATTAAAACGTGTACTCGCGCCTGTCGACAAGTTTTTGAAAGAAATGGGAATCAAAGATGCCGAATCCCAACCGAAAATTAATTTCACCAAGTCAAACCTGCCGCTTGTCACCCAGGTTTACCTGCTGGATTATTAGTCTAAAGAAATTTACGGATATCTGTAACCTGTTCAGGTGGCTTGGGGGGACGCATCAGAGACATCAGGACAGCCGCAATCAAGACCATTACCACAAACGTTGTAAACGCCGGTATATAATCTCCGGTGTTATCATATACCCATCCTGCATATACCGGTGAAAGAAGAGCAACCGGTGCGGTCAAAACCATCGATGTTCCCTGTATTGACGCGAAGGCTTTACGCCCAAAGTATCTTCCCCCTATTGTCAGACGTAATGGCGCCGGACCTCCGCTTCCGAAGCCATAGAGTACCAGGAATACATAAACGGTAACCACACTCTGATGCAACAGGAATATCCCAATACCCAGAGCCTGAAGTACAAAAGTGCCGGCAACAAGGAACTGCAACCTGTCTTTCCTTACTCGGTCAGCCAGCACACCGGCCGCAAATCTTGCCGGAATGGTGAAAAACACCATCATTGCCATCATTCCGCTGGCAACGTTTTCATCTATCCCCATATCAGTAAGAAGGGGGATACAATGAGTATTAATCGCACCGGCAACGACCATCGCAAAAATCCAGGAGATCGTGATCAACCAGTATGCCGGTGTTTTTAACGCTTGTCTGAGTGTGAATTCCGTTTCATCGAATTCAGCCGCGTATTCGACACCTCTGCCTATCATAGTATCAAGGTCCATACGCTCTTCGGATTCTACCTTGACTCCGTCCGGTAAAAGGCCATAATACTCCGGGCGTTTTTGTTTCACGAATCGCCACATCATCGGAACACCGGTAAACATCACCACCGACCATATCAAACACGTAACACGCCAGTCATAGGTAGTAACAAGCCATGATATTATCGGCAGAACAATGACTCCACAACCACCAATAATTACGAACCTTATACCGAGTGCAAGTCCTCTTTTCCTGATGAACCAGTCCGTAAGCGCTTTATCCACAGCGATGGTCAAAGCAAGATTCATTCCTATCGCGGTAACGACTCCCCAGACCAGGTAATACGCCCAGGAAGATCGAATAAAATACATCAGCAGCAGCCCTGAAGCCGCTATAAAAGTGCCGGCAACAATCACCCACCTTGGACCGAACCTGTCAGAGAGCCATCCCGTTATTGGCGCTTCTGCACTTCCCTGCAGCCTGCCAATCCCGGTTGCCCAGGCAGTACCAGCGCGATTTAAACCCAGATCAATTGATAGCGGCTTGAAAAGGACAGATACGCCGTACCCATAAAACCCATGACCCAATCCTGAATACAGTCCGGTGACTATATTAAGCCACCACCCGGGAAATATCTCGGAGAATTTTTTACGGATAGTCAACAGCCTTCTTTCTGAATAAACATTGAGAATACAGAAAATTCAATAATCCCAACCTTACAACATTGGTGAGAAAAGTAAATACGGGAGAAAAACAAACCTGAAAATCAGCTATAGTATATATTCGTTCTTAATTTAAGGTCAAATTTATAGCTGTTGCCTAACGTTGTTTCATTCGAGTAAAAACAACCATAAAAAACGTTGTTGTCTGCAATAGAACAGTGGCAACGAGTAATCCGATACCGAGATATAACGCCCAATCGGGAAATCCTTCACTGATAGAGGTAGTCTTGGATTGAACCGGTAAAACCGGGGCTTCCTCCATCACAGAAGCTATAGACTCTTCGTATAGCATTCCTGTGGTAAAAGCACTTACCCGACTCCAGTCACTATATAAACCATTATCAATTGTTCTTACTTTCCAGTAATATGTCATATTATTCTCAAGGGAAATATTACTCTTCCAGGCGGTTGTCGCTAACGAATATTCGCCTGCTTTCAAAATGAGAGGATTCTCGAAGGTTATGTCCGAGGATACCACCAGTTCATAGCTATCAGCCCCTGATACAGCATCCCATTGAAACAGGGGCTTCACCGATACTCGTTCAGAACCTGCTCCCGGGCTCAGGGTAATGGGACTCTTGATATCATAGACTGCCGGCTCTGACAGTTCCATCGTCTCGGTTGTCTGAGTAGTAAAGATACCTGCCGCACTCCAGTCACCATATCCTTCAGAGCCTATCGCTCTTACTCTCCAGTAATAAGTATTATTCTCTTCCAGGATTACATCGCTTTTCCAGGCAGTTGCAGGCAAGGCGTATCTGCCGGCTTTTTCTATAACCGGATTCTTGAATGAGAAATCGGTTGAAACTATCAGTTCATACTTCTCGGCGCCAGTTACCGTACTCCATTGAAATATCGGTTGCAGAGCTACCGGGTCAGCCCCTGAATCCGGGCTAATAAGCTTCGGCCCGATCAGGGTCTGTCCAGTCGTCGTTGTGAAAGACCATGTAGCAGACCAGGGACTCAGTACCGGTTTTATCGCTCTAATTCGCCAGTAATAGCCGGTATCCGTATCAAGCTCAGAAAGTCGTATCGAGTTCCCGCTGGTCTCACCTTCAAGCTTCGAAGGTACCGATGTAAACGTACCGTCATAATCTACCTGCCAGATATACTCTGTAGCACCGGGTAATACCCCCCAATTGAGAAAATTGTTTTTAGTATCGATAACCATACTCCCATCCACAGGAGTTTGAAGAGTAATCGGAGCTGCCATAGTATCATGGTATGTCAGTAGCCGTGTATTGGTTTTATCGATTGTCCATAACCGGTCTCCCTCCAACCATATCCCGGATAAAACAGAACCTTCCTTCAGTCCCTTCACTATCGTCTCGAAAGCAGGTATTAATTGAGATGAAGGATCAAGACTGCGTTCCATACCACCTTTGTTGTCCTGAACTTTTACAGCCTGCGAATTGATTGCATATAGTACACCGTTTTTCGATACTCTCAACTCCCTTATGAGTCCACCCTCGGGCAGGCTTCCGTCAATTCTCTCCCATTCGTCACTCCGGTCGATAGCAAACCGGTATATTCCATTATTCACCGCATCACCGGCTGCATAAACAATATGGTTCACCGGGAATTTGGAATCAAAAGCAACGTGGACTCTTCCATTTATCGGTGATGTTGCCGAATCCGGCGGCAACAGCTTGAATGTTAATCCCGAGTCTTCAGAATGATATATTTCTCCCTTGGCATTACCAGCCAGGATCACCCCATCCCTGGTATACTCGGGAGATATCGATAGCGATGTTATTACGTCTTTTCCCACTATTGCACCTGGAGAATAAGTCTGCCCGTTGTCACTCGACGTATATACCAGCGCGTGAGTGCCGTCATAGCATCCGATTATGAATTCTTCATTATTGACTACAAGCCATTCGTCAACCTTCAACGGCGTGTATCGAGCTGTGAAAGTCTTGCCATTATCACTGGTTTTCCATATCACCGATGTCCCGTTACCTGTGCCTGTCAGGTATAACACTTGGTCCGCAGTACCGTATAAAGGGGAAATTTCCATCTTATTAATGGAGTTCACGTTCTCGGTAACACTGCTGAAAATACGTTCCCAGTATTTTCCCCCATTTGCTGTCCGCCATACACTGTGCACAAGATGATTTGTACCGAGAGTCAGCATGAACGTAGTCTTATCATCCGTATACCTCGGAGAGACGGCTATATCGACAATACAACCGGAACTGATTTTCGTATCGACGAGAGATATTTGATTCCAGGTAGTTCCCTTATCGATAGAGCATGACAGTCCGCCTTCTACGCCCATAGTAGCCGCATAAATCCTGTTATTATGGGGAAAATCATTATCCAGCACCACGAGAGTATCACGCTGACCGGTGGGCGGTTTAATACATTTCGCCCAGTCTATGCCATCGTTTGAACTAAAATATACATTTGTGCCGTTAGCTGCTCCGGCACACAGCCAGGTCGGCGATGATCCGCTGCTGTCCAGTCCGGCTACATCCACTCCGGGTAAACCGTAACCGGAACCGATATCCAGATCGGTTACTCCTGATTCGACCGGCGCTGGCTGGAGTTCTATCCTGTAAACATCGCCAATCCCTGTACCGGAGTTGATACCAGCAAACAGATAAGTATCCTCATCCGTATCCAGATAGTTGGAGGGAAATGTAATAACTGCAGATACCGGAGCAACACCACGAATTACGGCCTGACCGATATCCTGGTTCCAGTTACTGTCTTCCATCCTGATACTGATACAGGTATCCGTTTCATCAGCGACGGCTGCAACAAGATGTCCGGTATCGGAGTATTCGGGAGAGAATGCCAGTGAGTACACGTCATATTCACCGATATTCGTATCGGTCCAGTCGGGATTAGCTTCGCTTTCATCGAGTATATACACTCCCCCGTATTCCGCGTCATCACCATCCGCTGTCCCAACAGCAATGA
>DUFA01000111.1 GCA_011191975.1 Dehalococcoidia bacterium | reverse complement strand
ACTAGGAAGGGTGACATCGGGAATATCGAACGTTATAAACCAGGTATCTTCTGTATCGTCATCTTTAGTGAAACTACCAAATCCATAGTACTCGCCCGTAACCCACTCGTCATCCAGTTCATTTTCACTTGGATCTTTCCAGACCGTCAGGTAAGGTCGTATGTCTTCAGCACCAGAACCTGTTGCTTCTAAGGTAAGTTTATAATCTACTGTATCATTCTGAGCATTTGCAATGGTAAATAAATCGGTTAATTCAGTATCGGGGAAACCAATACCCAGGTACAGATCGATACTGGTCTGGGCACTCACAAATGCCTGGGTTGTGCCAAGATGCACGGTAAACAGGACAAATGATGAGAAGGTTACTACCAGGCCCAGTAATATATATGAAAACTTACTCAACGGTATTCCTCCGAAATTTCACATTACCCGAGTTACTTCTCACTTTACTATCCTTCAAACCGATCCACAACAATCGAATGGTTGAATTTTAGACTTATTTCGGTCTACATCTTTTGGATCATCCATGTTCGAAAGTGAAATAGTCGACAGAAAAGATCTAGATCGAAAGTATGAGAAAACCATCATTTTATTTACCATGTGTCTACACATTTTTTGTTTTTTATACCTCATACTCTTTTCCAACTCCCTTTCACCCTTCGACAGGCTCAGAGCTTGCCCCGTACCTGATACGGGGGTGAACGGAATCCTGACTGTTTCCTGTTTCTCCGTTCGTCCTGAGTTTATCGAAGGACGAACCATATACACCGGGGTAAACTCCGGCGTGAATCTGCTCCCTGACAGAAACCGACATCAGCGTCAGCCACTTTATTTCTCATGCAGGTGGCGCTTGGAATTGAAGACCGCCGCCTGGCTCCGGTTTTTAAGGTGCAGTTTCGTTAATATATTGTGAAGGTGCGCTTTTACGGTCGATTCACCGATATTCAACTCAGTTGCTATTTCCTTATTACTAAGGCCTTCCGAAATGAGCTCCAGTACCTCCGTCTCACGGTTGGTCAAGCCGTACGCTTCTCTTGGTTTTTCAAGGTTCGATTTCACTTCATTCAGTAACTGGTGGGCTAATGACGATGTAAAGATCACTCCACCTTCCGCTATCGTTTTTATAGCGAGCATAAGGTCACCGGAATCGATCCCCTTAAGCACATAACCGCGCGCCCCGCTTTTTATCGAGTCGATCAGATCCGTTTCTTCTTCCGATACGGTAAGCATCAAAATTTTAGTGTCGGGTAATTGCTGCAGTATATCCTGTGTAGCCCTGAGACCGCTGTAAGGCATTCGTATGTCCATCAGTATTACATCCGGTTGTAATCGAATCGCTTTATCCACTGCTTCGCGTCCATCCGTAGCCTCTCCAACCAGTTCATACTGCTCTGTCTTCGATAGCGCGACTTTCAAACCTTCGCGCATAATTTCATTATCATCAACAATCATCAGTTTCGTCATATTAGTGATTTCCTATCAGATGATCTTCGGCCGGGACAGTAATTTCAATAACAGTCCCCTGCCCGGGAGAACTGGTTATGTTTAATATTCCACCGATTCCTTCGGTACGTTCTCTCATTACATCGAGGCCATGGTGACCCTGCACCGATCCGGGGCTAAAACCATGGCCGTTATCTATAATCTTAATCTTTACGTCTTCGGCCGTCGTCTCGAAACTGACTTCTATCCTGTTGGCACCGCTGTGCTTTTTCACATTATTCAAAGCTTCCTGGATTATATGGAGGATTTCCGAAGACGCCAATGGATGTAATTCATAATGCCCGTCCGACAAATACAGCTTGCAGTTAATACCCATGGTCCGGGCGAATTCCTGGGTATATTGCGCGAGGGTCGGCAGTATCGACGGCGTGTCCGGCATTTTCATGCGAAGCAGGTTGATAACGTCCCTGGTCTCATGATAACTTTCCTGCAGTTCATGTTTCAGTTCTTTAACAGTATCGACCGCTTTACTCGTTTCTATGTCAGGCAGTTCTTCACTTAATACGTCCATTTTTAATATCAAACTGCTCAAACGCTGGGCTATGCCGTCGTGCAGCTCACGGGAAATTCGGCTTCGCTCCTGAGCAATACTTCGTTCTTTAATCGTAGCCGAAAGGTTTAGATTCGATACATACGGCAGCCAGGCGATAAGGAATGCAATAACGATGTATATCGCCACCAAGGCGAGGTATACCTGCGTTGGTAACACACTGGCGGTGGTTAACAACTCGTGGCTTATGATTTCACTGCCCACAATTGAAATAGAGACGATACCCGCGATGGCATAGGTGATGCGCTGGCGAAAATACAGCCCTACCGATAATATTACCGTTAACGGGAAAAGGATAAACGGGCTTATTATTCCTCCGGTGAGGAACGGCAAGGAACAGCAGAATATCAAATCCGCTGCGATTATACCCCTGGTGATATACGGTTTACCAAACCGAAAGGACGGGTAGTAAATCCGTAATACGGTGTAGACAGCGATAATGGTTACAAGGAAGGTGTTCGGTACCAGGAAAAGTCTTATTTCCTGGAAGAAAAACAGCAACGCGCAGCCAAGCAGGAGGGCCAGGCCCCGAATCAATCTTAGAAGAAATATGCCTTCGTTTATGTTTAGCGACCGTCTTTTCATATTATCCCAACTATTTATCCCAGTCTGATAATCAGGTCCTTTTCTAAGATTTCCTATAGTATTCGTACGTTGCTTATGGGTAATTGTATTGAAACTGGAAGATCTAATACCTTTTATCTACACATACATAATGAACTAAATCCCCTCATTTTTGTATCGGTCTAAAGGATGATTTGTACGTAGTCCGTTAGGTTGTTATCCCGCCCCCAACAGTGAGGTGTTTGCCAGGCCTTGTTTACACAGTACGACCAGCGGAGAAAGTGATCGATTTAGCAGCGGACAGTAAGGAAGGATGTGATTATACACCCGTTTCCATCGTTCTATCAAGATCTGTGCTACGGTTCAGGTACTGGTACTCACCCTGATTGAATGGCTGGCTGTAGAGGGTTATTTCATGCTCCTGAGATTCTTCCTCACGGAGTTTGTTTATACTCTATTCCGGTATGTATCCTTTTTTAACCAACTCTGTCCCACCCCCTTGGCTAAGATTATATCCTTGATCGTTTTAATAAGACAAGTCAAATCAGGTCAATATTGTGTTAAGATTAATTTATACTTTATAGTAAATATCAGGCGTTTTAAAACCATTATCCATATACGCAACATGTTGCGAAAGATGACAGTAACAGTACTTGAGATCAGGTGAAAATTAATATGGTGATTCAGGGAAGAATATAATACCCATATTCGAGGAGAGTGTCAACATGGGAAAAATAATAACAGCGGTATTTAGGAAGATAGGATTCATTTTAGCAGTCTTTATTCTGGTCATAGCATCAATTGGATTGCAGGTACCGAAACCGTTGTCAGCAGCCTGAGGAGGTTCGGAATTTACACTGACCGTGAATGTCAGTTCAATAGAAGGTGGAAAAGTCAAAGTTGACGACTTCACACCGATAGAGTATCCGGATATTTCAACCATTACTAAAGGTGTATTTGTAACGCTTGAAGCTATACCCAACGAGGGTTATACATTTATAGGCTGGAGCGGGAGTCTATCCAGTGAGGAAAATCCTGTTACTCTTGAAGTAGATTGCGCGAAGAATGTCCTCGCCAATTTCTCAATAACGACTCGCAAACTTTCAATAGGAATTGAAGGTCAAGGTTCCGTATTTCCCCCTGCCGGCACTTATGACTATGTTGACGGAATAATAGTCAAAATCTCTGCCACACCGCAAACCGGTTGCCAGTTCGAAGGCTGGACAGGCGAAGTGAGTAACGAAAATGCGGCCAGTACTTCGGTAATAATGGATCAGGATAAGAGTATTATCGCCAAGTTCTCCTGTTCGACGCACACACTAACTATTGAAGTTCAAGGAAGAGGATCAGTTACACCGTCATCCGGCACTCACAGCTATAATAAGGATACGTCAGTAGAGATCACAGCTACACCCGGTGATGGTTACCAGTTCGATGGATGGACAGGTGACGTCGAGAATGTGCGTCAAGTACAAACTACTGTAACAATGGATTCCGATAAGACTATTATAGCCAATTTCTCTGAGAAATCATTTATCCTCACCCTGGACGTCGAAGGTGCCGGCTCCGTTACTCCTTCGGCTGGAACCCACCGATATGGTGAGAATGCGGTAGTCGATATCAAAGCTATACCCGATGAGGGCTACAAATTCGAAAGCTGGACAGGTGAGGTAGATGATGTTAACTCAGCCAGCACCTCTGTAACAATACAATCAGATACCACGATCCGAGCAAATTTCTCGAAAAAAAGTATATCTACCGCAACGATAATCGGTATTGTATTGGGGAGTATCATAGTAATAGGCGTTATTAGCTGGGTTGTTACTCGAAGACTTTCAACATAGCTAAATTAGAAATACTATGCTTGACATCTGCTGTTTCGAGGGTCAGGTAGTTTTTCAGGTCTCCTGCGATCGTTTTTTACTTATACCAGAGCAGTCTCATTTTGTAGATTCAGTATAAAAAAGACTTGAATTACTGATAGAATAAAAAAGTCAGATATATCCATAAGTTGTCAGGAAATTGTCCGACAAATATCAGGAGTCGGATAATAATCGTTCCGTCCCCTCACACAGTCCGGATGGTTTTTACTAATCAGGTTTCTCATTAAACTAAATCGTATCTAATAATGAAAATAAACGACTTAATCAGACGCATAAGTAATCTGAAGACCTTCACTTCGTTTAAGATTCCGGCTTATCGCATGTATTTCTTCGGTATGGTCGGGCAATGGAGTACATTCAGTATGGAGCAGGTCGCTCGGAGTTACCTTCTATATGAGATAACCGGTTCTGCCGTCATGCTTGGAGTAATAAACCTGTCCGGTACAATTCCAATTCTTGTATTGTCTCTGTTCGGTGGAGCGGTCGCTGACAGGTTCCCGAAGAAGACTCTGATCCAGTTAAGTCAGGTAGGTATGACGGTTGTCTTCCTGGGTTATGGGATTGCGGTTAGTATCGGCTACCTTACCAAGGATCATCCCGAATCGTGGTGGGTCCTGATGACTGGTGGTCTGTTAATGGGGATAATTATCGCTCTGGCTATGCCATCTCGAGCCGCAATAATACCGGAGATTGTAGACCGCGAGCGACTGATGAATGCAATTTCTTTAAACACTATGGGAATGAGTTTCTTTCAGCTTGGCGGTCCGGCAATAGCCGGCTATATTATTGAAGGTTTCGGATATTCCAGCGTGTTTTTCATTATGTCTGGACTCAACGCTTTAGCGATTATTTTCACATCATTCTTACCAAAAACGACTTCGACACTAGTAAACCGCAAAAGCGTCATTAAAGACATAGGTGAAGGTTTCAGATATATCAAAAGTCACCAGACAGTACGTCTTATCCTGGCATTTTTCATCGCCGCTATCTTGCTGGCTATGCCTTTCCAGATGCTGATGCCGGTATTTGCCAAAGATATACTAAAGGTCGGCGTGGGAGGTCAGGGAACTCTGATGAGTATGTCGGGAGTAGGAGCTATTGTGGCTTCGCTTATAATTGCCTCTCTACCCTCCAGAAGACGGGCTATTACATTACTTATATCCAATATGATCATGGGAGGTGCGCTGGTGGTCTTTGCATTTTCGACTTCCTGGCCCCTATCTCTGATGATGATGGTTGTTGTAGGAATAGGTCGAATTGGTGGTAATACTACGGGCAACGCTCTTTTACAGACTCATACCGAACCTGAATACCTGGGAAGGGTAATGAGTATAATGATGCTGAATTTCGGTCTGAGCGGGTTAGGAACATTTTTTGCAGGAATACTGGCTGAGACAATCAGCGCTCCCTGGGCTATCGGAGGGCTAGCCATGATCCTGATAAGCATTTCATTATTCGCAATTATTTTTCTTCCAGGATTCAGGAAACTGGACTGATAAAGACTAATACCAGTCGGAACGAACCATTCCTTCGAAGGTATCTATTTTTTCCAAGAAGCTATTAAATCTTCGACAGAGATGGCAGCGAATGTCATGGTCTGCAGCGTACCTCTTGAACTGAGTTCGAACGCTATCTTGCTAATAGTAGTATTACCGAGGGCTTCAATTATTGTAATAAAATCATATGGACCAAGAATCGCATACTGAGCCAGAATCTTGCCGCCCATTTCTTCGACTTCCTTATTGACTTCAAGGATTCTGTCAGGCTGATTCTTTATGGTTTTTCTCCCTTCGTCAGTAAGGTTGGATAGCATAATATAAACCGCCATACTCTTGTCTCCTTTGTCGACTTACTTGTGAAGATTGTATAAACATCATTATTTAAGTGTCAATCTACGACAACACCCATACTAAATGAAAAATTTACATGCTAAAAACAAGATACGTTGGTTAGTGTCACTCTATTAAACTATACAGGTATCAGTTGAGTATTTTCCAGCTTATTTGATACCGGCCTTTCGTCTGATTACCGGTGATTTGAACGGTATGCTTTCCAGATTGCTCAATATCCAACTCCCGTATTCCGGTATTGTTTGAACTGAATGAGGTGATCAACATATCATCCGGATTATAAATTTCCATCTTCAGCCTTCCCTTTTCAACACTTGATACATAAGAAAAGGCGATTGTATCTCCTTCGTCGGCTACAAAGGTCTTTTTATCAATACCGGTGAACAACTCATAAGCCGCAGATATCTGATCACCAACTTTTGAGCCACTGTAAAGGATCCGAGTACCAGAGTCAACGCAGGAAGGTAAAATCACGATAGATAAAACGCAGATCACTACCAGAGTGAAATAACACCGTGTTCTGGTTTGCCCCGATATTTTATTTAATGAGAGATTTATCATTGGCTGCAATCTGATTATTTATAGAAACGAAGTATTACCTAATCTTCAGTATATTTCACCAAAAAAACGAAAATCAAGGCTTTGAAAATGGGATCTTAGAGAGCGACAATTTACTACCAGTATTCTTCGGTTGATTACTGATCACTGGAAAGGTGTCACTCTTTCTCAATTTGCTTAATTTTTCGTTTTTTTATGTATCTTTGCGTGAAATATATAATCAGAGGAATTATGATAAGCAGGACTATTGTCAACAAAGCATTGAAATCCGTTATCTGCATTTTTATCACCGCGTTCAACCCAAGTATACTTAGTGTGACAAGGGCTAAAGATAGCGCAAATGACAGAACCAATCTTTCAATATGGTTGATTTGTTTGAAAAAAACAAGAGACCAGGCAAAACCAGGGGTGAATAAAACCAGGATAATGCCTAGAATAGCTTTGATAACAGGCACATTATCTATTACCGGTACTACCAAGTTAAACACTTCCTTAACAGGGCTTATGACATCCATTGGTTCCAGCCTTTAATGTGATCCCTGCACCCTTGAAGTAACGATTAATAATGAAGATGTACATTATCTATATACTGATGACTTTCCAGCTCATGTTACCGTGAAATAATATCTGCAAATTCGATAATCACTATGACAAGAAAACCAGTGAAGAAAATCATATTGAGAATGTTAAATTGCTTTTTCACTCTAGGATTGGCAGGCGTGAAGATCAAGGTTAACACCAGAAAGCAGATTATATTAATGATAAGATATATACCAAGATTCTCCTGTCCGAAAAAAGCTAACAAAGTATTTACCAGACATGAAACCAGTACGAGAAACAACACATACCTCCTATATACTTTCAAAGCAACACCTCGAGAGTAATCGTACTTAACTTCTTTTCAAGAATCTCTTCAGATATTCTGATAGGTCTGCCGAGAGCTTCACTGGAAATGGCGGCAATTATTGACGCAATAGGACTACCTAAATACTGATAATAGCAGGAATCTTCGAATATCAGTTTCGGATTACTTACTGCAACGTAGACTTTGTCATTCACCAGGATCACTGATGCAGAATCAGCGATGTCCAGTACTTCCGAGAGGATATAGTTAACTGCTGTCTCTATTTCATCAGCGGTCGGACCGGGAACTGTTTCAAACCTATCTAGGCAGATACTGCCGGGCGTTGTTACAGAAATCGCCCTGTCTTCGGGATTCTGTCCATACCTCACTATTAATCTATCTGGAATTTTTTCTTTTATCAGGTTCATTTCCACATTACCCTCAAGAGGTATAAGGGCTTGCTGGTATCCGTTCCCCATAGTCGAAGGTATATAGACTGCTTTATCCGACAAACCAAGTCCATCAAGCAGGACTGTGGTGTTTTCCAAACCGGTTATTAGCATAAGCTGGTAAACTTGCGGTGAAAGAGAGGGATGGGTACAGGCCAATACAATGCAAGTCATACCTATCATTATTGCGGATATCCCGACCGCTGTTAATGGTACCGAACCAATGACGAAGTATGAAATCAGTCCGATAATTATCCCGGTAATGCATAATCCTGTTCCAAGTTTTTTATACTGATTTTTCACCTGTCTAATTCCATAGGATATTTGTTTTTCCGAAAATACCAAAACTAAGAAAATATTTTTAAAGCTATTCTGTATTTTACTTCATTACTGATATTATGACACATCAGTGTCTATATTGCACAAGTGAATATTTGGAAGATTCTCCCAGCATTATAAAGACACTAATTACCGGAATTCTACAGTCTATAGCCTTAGAAACTACAAGGGTAGTACACTTAAATTCCAGTTGCATTAATAACAGGAGTACTCTTACTCTATTGAAGCCAACACACAAATAAGATAAAGTATTTTATATGGAACGATCCTCACTTCACTGGCATAACCTCTCGCCGGAAGACACTCTGTCTGAAATTGACTCTGATATTGATGGTCTTAGCGATTCCGAAGTCCTAAAACGCCAGGAGAAATATGGATTCAACGAGTTACTGGACCGGAAGAAGACTCCCCTGATTATAGTATTTTTCCGCCAGTTCCTCAGTCCTTTGATCTATGTTCTCCTTGCTGCCGGCGCTGTATCGCTTGCATCGCAGTTTTTCACCGATGAAAAGCATTATATAGATGCATTCGTCGTCTTTGGAGTGATTATACTCAATGCCCTGATAGGTACACTCCAGGAAAGTCAGGCTGAAAGAGCCATGGAAGCGTTGCTAGAACTGGCCGCTCCAAAGGCGAACGTAAAGCGGGATGGTAATATTCAGACAATACCGGCACGTGAAATAGTCCCCGGAGATATCGTCCTGTTTGAAGCCGGTGACAAAGTCCCGGCTGACATCAGGCTGATTGAAAGCGCGAATCTTAGAGTCGACGAGTCTGTTCTTACCGGAGAATCGCTACCGGTAGAAAAACAATTATCAGCAGTTCCGGAAGATGCTATTCTCGCTGAAAGAGTCAATATGCTGTTCATGAGTACTATTATCACAAACGGCAGGGCAACAGGTCTTGCGGTGATGACCGGCATGAATACCGAGATCGGGAAAATCGCCACCGGCTTGTCGGAGGTAGAGCAGGAAAAAACTCCACTCCAGAAGAATATCAAGAAACTCAGTAAATACCTTGTCTGGGTATTCGTGGGAGTCAGCGCCCTGCTTGTAGTTGTCGGTTTAATACAGGGACTGGGACTTTTCGAGTTATTCCTGCTGGCAGTTGCTGCAGCAGTAGCCTCGATCCCTGAGGGTTTACCTGCCGTAGTAACTGTAGTGCTGGCTATCGGTATGCGATCTATGGCACGAAGAAACTCCATCATACGCAGACTTGTAGCGGTTGAGACACTTGGTTCGGCAACAGTAATTTGCTCGGATAAGACCGGAACTCTTACATTAAACCAGATGACGGTACGCAAGCTTTTCACAGACGGAAAAGAAATTGAGATAACCGGTGAAGGATACGCACCTGAAGGACAATTCCTGGAAGGTCAAAGCAGGATTGATCCTGCTAATGACGAGCAATTGCTTCACCTTTTACGGGCAGGAGCACTCTGTAACGACGCGTCATTGACTGATACTAAAGGAACTCCGGATATATTCGGCGATCCCACCGAAGGAGCACTCGTGGTTGCCGCAGCAAAAGCAGGACTCGATAAGGAGGACCTTGAGGTAAAATACCCCCGGGAAGACGAACTACCTTTCGCCAGTGAAAAACAATACATGGTTACACTTCACTATATGGCAACGCTCCACTCCCGGGAGGATATAAAGACAGCCTATATCAAGGGTTCGGTTGAGAAAATCATCGATTATTGCACCAGTATCCTGAAAAACAACCAGGTTACCGAAATGACAGCGGCTGACAGATCACAAATATCAGAGGCTGCGTTAGCCATGGGAAAAGACGCTCTCCGTGTGATCGCAGTCGCATACCGTGATTTCCCCCGGAAAGATGATAAACTGACCGATGACGATATTCAGAGTGAACTGACATTTATCGGCTTAATGGGGATGGCTGATCCTCCCCGTGAAGAAGCGAAAAAAGCAATCGAGTTATGTAAACAGGCGGGAATCGAAGTCAAGATGATCACGGGAGACAACAAAATCACAGCAGAATCTGTAGCCCGTCAAATAAACCTCTCTCCCGGCAGAGCAGTAACTGGATCGGAAATCCAGAAAATGACTGACGGGGAGTTGACCACACAAATCGAGGAGATATCGATCTTCGCGAGAATAGAACCACTGCATAAGCTGAGAATTATAAACGCCCTCAAGGCAAACGGAGAGATAGTAGCAATGACCGGTGACGGCGTAAACGATGCTCCGGCATTGAAAGCAGCCGATATCGGAGTATCGATGGGCATAACCGGAACTGATGTCGCTAAGGAAGCGTCCGACATGGTGCTGGCCGACGATAACTTCGCTTCCGTTGTTTCAGCAGTAGACGAAGGTCGTGCGATATTCAACCGACTGAGAAATGTTCTGTTCTACACATTGAACACGAATCTCAGCGAACTTGTTGCCTTGATACTTGCCCTAGTGTTCGTCGGACAGTCTCCGTTACTGGCAGTACAGATCTTGTGGGTTAACCTTGTCACGGACACTGCAGGTGACATTCCTCTCGGTATGGAACCGAAGATAGGTGACGAACTGTCCCAACCACCTAGACATCCCAGCGTCGGCCTAATATATCCTGGTCTGTTTATCCGAATAGCGGTAATGGCAATAATCATTGGATTGGGAACTTTCCTTATTTTCCAGTGGGCTGAACCGAGAATGAGTATCGATGAAGCACGAACTCTGGCTTTCTGCGCAATCGTAGCCTTCGAATGGCTTATGGCCTTCAGCGCCCGTTCCGACGAACATACGATTTTCAAACTTGGGATTCTCCGGAACAAGGCTCTTGTCTTTTCTATCGGCCTGGCTGTTTTACTCCAGATTGCGGTAGTCTATGTACCCTTCCTTCAGATCGCCTTTAAAACATATCCTCTGACACTCCGCGACTGGATAATTGTCGTTGCCGCCGCCGGGGGATTATTTATCATCGAAGAAATCCGAAAAGCGTTATTCCCTAGTCTTTACAGGACCGGAAAATATAATCCGGTTAAGACGACCAGGTAGAGGTCTAACTTGTCACCGTTTTAATAAATGAAATAAACTCTTCCAGTAATCTCGAAACAATTCTCTCTTTACGATAGATACAGTAGAAATCACGCTTCAGTGTTAATCCTTCAACGTTGATCGTTTCAATCATACCCAGTGAAAGACTCTTTCTTATGGCATAATTTGAAACAAACGCAATGCCGGACTGTGATTCAACTGCTGAGACGACTGCTTCTGTGGTACCGAGGATGAGTGATGGTTTACACAGGCTGATATCAAAACCGGCTTTCCTTAACATCGACGTCACATTTTTCTGGGTACCGGAACTTTCCTCCCTTGTTATAAAATGTTCCTCGGCTATTTCTATGAATGAAACACTCGTTCGACCGGCGAAAGGATGTCCTGCCCCAACGATGAGTACTATTTCATCTTCGGCTATCTTTACAGCTTCCATTTCCTTGTTTTCAGGTAAAATACCACAAAATCCGATATCATAAGTCCCATTCTCGATATTATCAATCACCTGTCCAGAATCACTCACAACGACCTGGATCTGTACCGATGGATGCAGTGTTTTAAACTCACTCAGCAGAGGTGGGAGAATGAAATCTCCTGGGATAGTGCTGGCGGTTATTAAAAGATTCCCGATTACTTCTTCACGCAATTGATTTATATCTTCCAGCATGGTGCTGTACTCGTTTTGGACTTTTTGAGCGAAAGAAAGAAGCCGTTTACCTGGCTCGGTGAGTGTCAGCTTCTTTTGTCTTCGGTCGATAAGCCGTACTCCCAGGTCCTGCTCTAATTTCTGTATTTGAAACGATACAGCCGGCTGGCTTATTCCTAGTTTTTTAGCTACTTCGGAAAAACTTCCAGTGCTGGCAACCTCAACATATGTTTTCAGATGGTCAAGGTTCATTTTCAATCCTCTCATAAGTTAATAATCACTTATTCATAATCAATATTAATGTTGAGTATTATAACATCGTTAAAATATAGTGTGAAAATCGCGGAGGGTATAGATATACAATGAGTATACTTAATATGAACTAATAATCAAAATAGTAGTTTCGTTTCTTCGACGGTATATCGTTCAAGGAAACCGCCAGGTTTATGAAAGGCTTCAATATCATTCTTCTGGGGATGAATTTTCCTCCCCTTTTTCAGTAATCCGGTGTTTTTTAAGATATCAACCTCTTTACCCTCAGACCGGTAATAGCTTATAGCACCGGCGACCGCCGCGCCTAAAGAAGCCCCACCGGTTTCTATAGGTACTACCGGCCTGTTCCAGACAGCAGCAATTCTCCTCAAAATTTCACGGCTGTGCCTGGCACCGCCGGTAACATGCAATATTTCATCAGTTTCTCGCGTAAATCCTTTAGAATAGATATAGACTGCAGCCAGTGTAGTCTCGATAAGAGCGGCATAATCAATTCCCAAATCAGGTGTAAAATCTCCGATCCTGGTAATATCTATGCTTCCGGATGGGGGGAAAGACTCGTTCCTGGGCTGCCAGAACAGTAAATTTTCGCCAACTGGTGCTTTTTCCAGAGTTTCTTCGGCAGGTATGTATTCATTTTTTCCAAGTCCGTACCTTGCCCTGAGATTGTCCCACACCATCACTCCGTTCGTTCGCGTGCCGAACATAAATGGCCTGCCGATACCATCGTACATGGCGCTGGCATAGCCGTTCATATCCAGCGTTTTCCCGTCGGTAGAGACCATATTCACAATGCTCGTGCCAAGACTCAGCAGATCGCCGGTCACAAGTACCTTCGATTGCGGATTATCTCCCGAACCAGCGATGATTTTACACTCTGGTGAAAACCCAAATTTTGTAACGAAATAAGTAGAGATAGTCCCAACGACAGAATCCGGTGAGACAATCTTGGGAAGTTTACTCTTCAGGCTTTCTTCACCACCGGGCAATCCTTCGGAAACAGCTCCAACAAGTTCATCCGACCAGTCTTTCCGCCGGTAATCCATTAGTGCCATTCCGCTGGCATTACCGAAATCGACCGGTACGTTCGTATTACCCGTTAATACAGCTGGAATAATGCTGCTGATAAGTTGGATCTTCTCTGTGTTATTGTAGATATCCGGAAATTTCTGCCCGATCTTCCTGATTACTATTCCGGTAAATCTCAAGGGTGCATCCGCGCCTGACAACTCGATCATCCTTCGTTTGCCACCGACATGGTTGCGGATAAATTCAGCCTGTTCGTAAGTATCAGAGGTCATCCATATCGGGGCTTTGTCCCAGGCAAGACTTCCTTTTAATAGTGAATTCAGGTCCGACTGCCCGGATCCTTTATTGAGTAATTGTCTGAATACATCGGGGGCCTGACTGCTCAGGTACGCATGACCATGCTGCTGACCGGAGGTATTGATTACCGTTATGTCGCCGGGATCGATGTCTCTTTTCAGATCAGTGAATAGTGTATCGAGTGCCGCGAGGAACAAGCCTGCAGGCTGGTTGGCTTCTCCTTCTGTTTCAGGCAGCAGTATGTAGTCCTCCGGTCTGATACCGAAAGTGTTCAGCCGGTTATCACGGCAGTAATCCAGCGAGTGTTCCCAGACAACCGTTATCGTATCCATGTCCAGAACAACCGCTGAAATGCTCTGAGTACTGACATCGATTCCTAAAGAGAGGCTTTTATTCATATTCGAAATCCCTCTCACTCTCCCTTTTTCAAAGGGAGACGCTGGTATAATTCTGGCGAAAGGCTCATTAATCTCCCCCTTTTGTAAAGGACGAAGCTGGTATCCTTTATTACTAGACATCATTTGTATGTCCCCCTTTCGTAAAGGGGAACTAAGGGGGATTTTAATTTTTCCCTATAGGATGTGAATTATTATTCAACTTCAAACTCGCTTTCAAGCAGGATGTTATCCGAGGAATTTCCTACCATGACTATAAATATGCCTGGTTCCACGACTCGCTTCATGTCAAGGTTATAGAAAGCCAGTGATTCAGCTTTGATTTTCAGTTCCACGGTCTTCGTTTCTCCCGGCAGTATATTAACACGCTTGAAAGCCTTTAACTCCTTGACCGGACGCGGTATAGTGGCGATTATATCGTTTATGTAGAGCTGAACAACCTCATCTCCAGCAGTTTTTCCGGTGTTTTTAACATCAACCTTGACTGTTACTTCATTATCCGCTGAAACCTTTGTTGGAGATATTTTCAAATTTCTGTATTCGAAGGTCGTGTAACTGAGGCCGTACCCGAAAGGAAAGAGAGGTTTCGAACTGCCATCTACGTAGTCTTCCCATGAAGATGATCTTCCGCCTGATGGTTTATGGGCATAGTAGACCGGTATCTGTCCTTCCTTTTCTGGAAAGGACATCGGCAGTCTGCCGCCGGGATTATAGTCCCCGAACAAAACATCTGCAACAGCGTTGCCGCCTTCCTCACCAGGCAGCCATACCTCTACGATAGCGGTTACCTTATCAAGCAGGCGTTTCAAGGTGTAGGGCCTGCCGTTTACAAGCACAAGAACGATCGGAGTACCGGTTTCGCAGACAGCCTTAACCAGCTTTTCCTGTACGCCGGGAAGACCCAGTTCAGCTCTGTCTCTCATCTCACCGCTGGTATATTCATTCAGCAGACCCGACCTGCCGCCGACAGCTATCACGGCAACATCAGCGTTCTTAGCCACCGCTACCGCTTTACTGATACCATATTCATTGGTTCCGGTAACGTCACAGCCTTTTTCATAGAGAACCTTTGTGTTACTGTCAAGTTTCGCTTTAATACCTTCAAGAATACTGACTATTGTATTGCTTATCACATGGTCATGATGATAATCCTCGTCATACCATTCCACAACCAGTTCATTCGTGTCAGGATCGCGGCGCATCCGGTAGCCGTAGTTGGCTCCGAACGAGTAATCTCCCAAGAGGTTTCTCTGGCTGTCGGCACTCGGACCGATAACCGCAATGGTTTTCACATCTTTTTTCAGCGGAAGTACATTACCGTCATTTTTTAACAGTACGATCGACTTACGCGCTATCTCCCTTGAAAACTCCCTCTGTTCGGACGTATCCCATGTAGCTGAAGCTGTTTCAGGATCCACGAACGGATTCTCGAAAAGTCCCAGCTTGAACTTCATTGTCAGCACGCGTTCGACAGCAGTATTTATCAGTTCTTCCGAAACTTTCCCTTGCTCGACGTACTCTTTCAGCGGTTCTGCGTAGCAGTCATGATCGGGCAGTTCAACATCGATACCAGCCTTTAACGCCAGTCCAGCGGCCTCTCCGCCGTCGGAAGCGATATTATGATAAGTCATAAGCTGGCGTACTGCGTAGTAATCGGATACTACTAAACCATCGAATCCCCATTCATCCCTTAAAATCTTTGTTAATAATTCCTCGGAAGCGGCACAGGGAACGCCGTCAATCTCGTGGTAGGCATTCATCAGCGAAAGAACGCCGGCTTCCTTTACCGCCTGTTCGAACGGGTAAAGGTAGATTTCCCTGAGAAGCCGGGGAGTAATATTAGCCGGAGCACAGTTCATCCCTCCTTCCGAATATCCGTGCCCGACAAAATGTTTTACCGTAGCAACAACACCCTTACTGATATCTTCCCCCTGCAGGCCTTTGACGAACGCCACCGCCATCCGTGAATCGAGATAAGGATCCTCGCCGTAGCTTTCCTCGGTCCTCCCCCAGCGCGGATCACGGGCGATATCCAGAACCGGCGACAGGGCCTGGTGAAATCCGGTCGCCCTCATCTGCAGACGGATTATCTCCGTCATTTTCTCGACCAGTTCGGGTTCCCAGGTGGAGGCAAGACCAATCGCCTGGGGAAAAACGGTCGTACCTTTGGCACGCATACCGTTTATGCATTCTTCGTGGATAATCGCCGGTATGCCGAGTCGGGTTTCCTCTACTAGGTATTTCTGAACGGCATTGGTATATTCGGCAAGTTCCTTCGCCGGAAGCCCGGTGGATCGGGCCGGAGCGCTTATCTGCCCGATACCGTTTTTGACGAGTCCGTTTTCTATAAATCCCAGGTAGTTTTTATCGCTCCCCTCGGGACGGCCTGAAATACTGCCGATCTGGGCTATCTTCTCTTCGAGAGTCATCCGAGACAGCAGGTCCTGCACCCAGTGCTGTACACTTTTTGAACTGTCTTTATATATATCCATGGCTATCCTTTCCTTCTGCTTTCATGCACCGTGCGGATAAACGCGTCATCGAGCCCCAGAGCCCGATAGACGGCATCATAGGCGGCAACGGCATCATGGGCTTCCTGGGCTCTTGTCAATGCCTTATCGTCGATTTTAGCGGCTAACGAATCGATATACTCCCACTGGTAGATACTGCGTCTGACCGCTTCCACCTGGTCCTCCGTATACGGGAAAAGATCGAAGCCAACCCTCTCGCCGTTCCGGCCATAGCCGTACCGACGAAGGGTCAACGCCAGCTCGAGCGTCTGCATGAAAAAAGAAGCCCCGACCATGTTGTCATCATCGAAGCTGCCCCAGCCGGAGTTACCGTGCTGGTGACCAAGCAAGCCTTCGGATGCAAGGAGAGAAGCGTATTCACCAAGCGGTTCGCCGTTCATTATCAGGTGCTGCCAGTCCATATTCACTTTGAGATTATCGACATTGACACCCTTTTCCTTCACCTTGTTGATAACGAACATCGTCATACCGATATCCCTCATAAGGATACGCATTGCCGGCTCCGAGTTCTTGTGTTCAAGCAATACAGTGACACCAAGTTCGTTGGCTTTATCCACGGTCTGTACGATTGCGTCGATAAAGTATCCCCACACTTCGGCATATGGTATCTGAAACGGGTAATTGTATCCTTCACCGCCCGGCCAGATGATGAACTTGGCGCCCACTTCCGCGGCAAGTTCGACTCCCTTTTTAGTGATCGCTATCGTTTCTTCTCTCAGTTTCTTATCCGGATTGATGAACGTTCCCAGGGCATACTTAGGATTATTAAATAAGCCGAGAGCTATGCAGTAAAGGGCAGCTGATCCAAGGGCTTGCTTTACTTTTTCAACATTTTCTTCATTCACTTCACCGGGATAATGGTATTCGTAACCGTCGACCAGTTCACCCAGACCATCGACAACTCTCTTCGTTTTTTCAACCATGTCTTCTTCTACCGCGTCCGGGTGATATCCGGCAGGCATAAACCTGGTCGCATTCCCGCCGAACGCCCAGATACCGACGCTGTTCTTTACTCTATCCATGGACACACATTCCCCCTGCTCAAATATTTAACAGCTCTTTGAAAAATCAGAACGTACGGATATTATATATCATTCTCCGGTGTTTGTGTGCGGGGGATGCAACACCTAATCATTAACATTGGAAGAGACTACCTATTGACTTTTCACTCCCCACTAGTTACATTATAAATCCACAAATAAAATAGTTCTTAACCATCTGACACCTTCCAGTGACAGGAGGTGGGTAATGACTAACTTCCGTAAAGCCTTGTTATTCACAGCTACTCCACCAACACTATTGGTAATAGCTGCTGTCTGTGCTTTGTTGCCATATCCGCCACCCGTAGCTTTTAACGGACCCCTCGTTGGGGATGTTTTAGCAGTAGTCAGCTCCGGTTTCGTAATAGCTTCTTTTTTGGCATCTATCTATTTCGTCATCAGGCGTAATAAGGAACTCGCAAAAGCTACGGTTATTGGTGGGATTATCGGTGCAGTGGTATGGATGATAGGGCTTGGTATAGGCGAAATGTTGGTGGATTAATAAGTACCTGCCACCAACTTTTATATATAGCTGTAACACTTCTTTGAAAGTATGATATTTTGCGTACTGGCTAACCATATCAGGAGGTGCTTATTACTTACAACTTAAAGTCAGCAACTGATTCCTCCTTCGTTAGTGGTAAGTATTGACTTCACCTTTGTTTCTAGGACATACCGGATAGCCTTAGTTACTATGTGCATTAAGTGGGTGCTATAGCTGTCGAATAGAGGATCGGTTTGCAGTACACCTATTCAAGGGAGAAACATAAACAGTGGTTACAGAAGAGAATTAAGTTAATCTTTTATAATTCTCTAGTGGAGATATACAACAAGAAGGACTTCTCTTTATTTCTGAATTAAACTCAGCAATTTAATCCTGGATTTTGTTTATTTAAATGTGGAGGTTATTATGAAGGATACATATCGTTTTAACATCGGAGAATTTCGATGTATCGCGGTGAGTGACGGCAGCCACACCTATTATACTCCTCCTAACTTTCCGCCACCGCCAGTTTTCCTTTTCGCAAATGCATCTGAAGAACAACTAAATAATGTACTTCACGAATATAACCTGGATTCTAAAACATGGTCGGAATGGGTGAGTCCGTATATATGTCTTCTAATAGATACCGGTCAACAACTTGTCCTGGTAGATACAGGCGCCGGTAACCTAAGTCCCGAAACCGGGAAACTTCCGGAGAATCTAAAAAAAAGGAATCGATGGTGGGGATATCGACATTATTATTCACACTCACGGGCATCCCGACCATATCGGTGGTAACACTGATGACGAAGAAAAACTGATTTTTCCGAATGCCAGGTATGTAATCAGTAAAGTTGAGTGGGATTTCTGGAATTCAGCAGAAGCAGTACAGAAAATCGATGAGCATTCAAGGGAGTTACTTGTTGGATATGCAAATAAGAACTTACCTCCAATAGAAAATAAAGTAGATCTTGTAGAATATGGTACTGAAATCGTGCCTGGAATAGAGACCATCGCGGCATCGGGACATACTCCAGGACATATGGCGGTCAGTATAAACTCAGGAGGAGATCAACTGCTGTGTGTTTCCGATACGATTCTTCATCCGATACACCTTGAGTACCCGGGATGGTGTGCAGCGGTTGATATAGATGCAGCACAAGTTGAAGCTTCAAGAAAAGAAATTCTCGACAAGGCTTCTACTGAAGAGGCAATGGTAATGGCTTTCCATTTCCCGTTTCCTGGTCTGGGTTATATTACCAGTAAAAAAGATGTATGGAAATGGCAACCAATAGAGATTAATCAATAATAACAGATGATTGCTGAATGTTACTGAAAACGGAATAAAAGTCTCCTGCTCCACTTCTAGAGAAAAATCGTTGTCAAAAACACATGGAGGTTAAATTTTTTGATTCCATGTTACTTCATAGAGAAGTAACATAATGGAGGTTTGTTATTTTAAAATAGATCCTGATAAATTTGGTCCAAACATATAACTTCCTTTTCAAAACCGCTAAATGAATATCTTTTTCATATTCGATAGGTTTCAATAGATCGTGTGCTTTTATTCATCTCCTGTCCCAGAAAATGACCTAATAATTATACGAGTAACTTCTCCTTAGAGGTGGTATGGTCGTTTGGAGTAAGTTAGATATGAGTGTTAAGTTAGATACAGGTGAAAAAAATCCGGAAATGATATCAAACAGATCTTTTCGCTTCATGGCGCTTAGTATGCGAATACATGACTTTTTAAGTCCATTCATTGAAAAGCGTATCAGGCAGTTTGGTATTGAAAAAGGGATGATTGTAATTGATTACGGCTGTGGTCCTGGTAGGTATACAACAAAACTCGCAGAATGTGTTGGCAATAAAGGTAAAGTCTATGCACTCGATATTCACGAACTAGCCATTAAAACAATTCGGAGAAAGATTGAGAAATATAACCTGAAAAACATCGAGCCAATATTAATTGATGGGTACAATAGTACGTTGCCTGATAAAACTGCCGATATCGTATGCGCAATAGATATGTTCCCGGGTATCAAGAAGCCAACAGATCTTCTGAAGGAAATAAGAAGAATAACTAAAAAAGATGGGATACTTATAATTGATGGTTGGCATGAGACTCGCAATCATCAACTTCCAAGGTCTGTAATTCAGAAAATACTTGATTCAGAAATTTGGGAGATCATTGAGCAGACATTCGACCATTTGAAGTGTAAACCACGGTAACCATTAATAATCTACTAGAATGTTCAACTTTATAAATATTTGAGTGAATCCTCGTGGTATGCTACATTTGTGTGAGTTTCAACAACTATGAACCGGTCGCAGGAATCCTGACTGAATATGAGGAGGATATCATGAATCTGAAAGTGTTGGCTATCAACGGCAGTGCACGGAAGAATGGCAATTCAGCAACGATGTTGAAGAATGCTGTAATTGGCGCGGAAGAAGCGGATGCAAAGACCAGATTGGTCAACCTGTACTCCCTGGATTACAAAGGATGCACGGGTTGCGTAAAATGCAAGCTATTGAGCGGTAAGAGCTTTGGACGTTGCGCTCAGAGAGACGACTTAACTACTGTGCTAGAGGAAGCCATCGATTCGGACGTCCTACTGCTGGCATCACCGATCTATTTCAATGACGTTACTGGTGCACTCCGTTCGTTTCTGGAGCGTCTCTGGTTTCCTGCGATCACTTACACGAAGGAGAGGAAACTACTATATCCCAAACGAATCAAGGTGGGTATGATCTTCACTACGAACGCGCCATCTGACTTCTACTCAGAGTTGTACAACGGAATGGTCAGGACATCGTCATGGATTATCGGTGATACCGAATATGTAGCCGCCGCAGAAACGTGGCAGTTTAATGATTATTCAAAGTATGCCGCCGACATGTTTGACGTAGATGCAAGAAAACGCCGTCCTGAAGAGATTTTTCCTCAGGAATGTCGGATGGCTTACGAAATGGGCAAGCGTCTGGCTACAGTGCAATAATGACCGACCAAAGCTACACAATCCGAGTTTTTGTGAAATTATACAAGAATGCCTTTGTACGTCTGGTTGACAACAAATAATGTTACTCATAGACTAGTATAACTTCTACTATGTCGGAGTGAACATTATGAAGTGTCCGAGGTGGGAAAACGAGAGTAATCACGAAGTGAAGTTCTGCAGTGAATGTGGGTTAAGTCTTATTTATACTGTAGCAACAAATTCAGGTCACCCAGATAATCCAATTGAAAGAATTGCCACAGCTGTCTATACTCCTTTTGCGATGCTAGCTGGTATGCAGCTTGATTTGTTTACAGTACTTAAAGATGGTCACAAGAGCACCGAACAGATAGCTAAGATGATTGATGTCAATCCAACGAAACTTAAGCCGCTTTTATACGCACTTGTAGTAGCTGGATTGTTGAAGGTTGACGGAGATCTTTTCGAAAATACTGAAGTAGCTAACTGTTATCTATCGCGAGATAGTCAATCTTGTATGATTGATTCACATGAACTGTATTCTGGATTGTGGGCAGCAACACTCAAGACCGCAGAGTCAATCAAAACGGGATTACCACAGGCTAAGTTTGACTACTCATCGATGCCCAAAGACGAGTTGGGACAATTCCTTCGTGGTTAGCATCCGGAGGCCGTTGCAGCCGGGCACGATTTAGCCATAAAATTTGACTTCTCTTCCTGCTATACTCTCATCGATGTTGGTGGCGGTTCGGGTGGATTGGCTATCGGATTAACTGAAGCTTGTCCTCATATCCAAGCGACTGTAGTTGACTTGCCGACGGTCATTCCATTCACAGAACACTTTGTCGAGGAGGCTGATGCTAAGGAAAGAGTTCGGGTGATAGGTGTTGATGTAATTCATGATTCACTAAAAGGTTCTTACGATGTCGCAGTATTACGCGCATTTATACAAGTACTTTCCCCCAATGATGCTCTTAATGCACTTAAAAATGTAGGCAGAGTAGTAAATCCAGGTGGTGCGGTATACATTGCGGGTATGGGAATTATCGACGATTCATGCATCTCACCTGCGAATATAGCTCTATTTAACCTGGTCTTCACCAATGTTTATGATGAAGTACAAGCGTACACGGAAAAACAATATCGGAGCTGGCTTGAAAAATCTGGTTTTGTTAACTTTGAACGCATAATGCTATCAGGCGGACGTAGTATAATAAAAGCTCAGAAACCAAAGTAATATACTTGTGCATCCAGACTTCTTAACAAGTAAGTGCTACGAGATGAAGACGCAGCCTTCGCTTGAGCGGGCTTTAAGACGGAAGTAGATACTGAAGGCTTAATAACAATGTAATTAAATGTACCATGTGAAAAAGTCATATCAATGAATACCAGTCACTCGCCGTTTTTCTCAGCACCAGAAGAATTAGCAGCCCATTTACCGTCTTTAGGGTAAACAGTTGACCTGTGCAGAAGGTCAACAAAATCAACATTAAAGGAGCATTAATAATGGGTATAGACGAGAATAAAGTAATCGTGCAACGGTATATCGATGAATTGATAACCAACCTAGATTATTCAAGAGCTGATGAAATACTGCATGAGGATTTTACTTATTCATGGGGTGGTGGTTTTAAGGGAGTTGAAGGGCATAAGCAACACACGGCTGATATTCACTCTATGTTTTCAAACCTTCAAGCCAGGATTCTAGATATGGCAGTGGAAGAAAATAAAGCAGTAGTATTGCAAGAATGGACAGCTATCCATGATAAAGAACTTAACGGAATACCTGCTACGAATAAGAGTTTTTCATGGAGACATGCAGGTGTGTTGGAATTCAAAGATGGGAAAATTATTCGTACAACTACACATATAGTTAGAGACGACCTTAGTTTCTATCAGGATTTAGGTGTTCTACCTTCAACTGAAGAAATCATTAGAAATTATAACGAATCATTAAAGTAGCACTCCCACCAACTGAGAAGGTAGGGAAACAAGAGAGATGACACCTCGCCTCCTTTTAGGCAAGCAAATTCTGTTGGCGACACAATTTACTTCTTTGTTATCGCTGTAATCTAGAAGCGAAGATTAAATAGTGTCGCACTCTTCCTGAAACAGCGGTTTGCAGCATTTTAATACGCCTATCAGAATGTACCTACTCAAATCTATCATTGTCGAGAAAAAGTTCCACGTTGGCTTCTAGATTATTCGAGGTTTCTAATCCTTTTGACAAAGATTATAGCTGAAATGGAAAGCACAACAAGTATCAACGCCAGACCGCCTATCGCCCACTGCACATTACCCGTCAATTCTGTTAAAGCGCCGGCTATAAATGTACTAAAACTCATCAGACCGAATTGCATCATCATAATGCTCATGAGGCGCCCAAGATATACAGGATTACTGTAATATTGTATCAGAGTAGTACCGAGTGCCATCTGGACCATCTGTCCGACGCCTACAAATCCAATAAGCACCAGTGATAGTGGATAGGACGTAGAAAGCGCGAACGAAAACAGGGCGATACCGAGGATGATATTACCTCCCAACATCATCAATCCACGCTTCTTATTGGGTAAAGACGCTAATATGAGAGAACTGATGATTGAGCCGATACCGGAAACACTCATCAGGAATCCTCCGGCTTGCGGAGTTTTATGTAGTACATCCACGACAAATATCGGAAGAAGCTGCTGGAAGGGCATGGCAAGAATCGTAATTACAAGTGTAAAAACCATAATCAGCAAGATAGTTTTTTCGCTCTTTAAATATTTTATTCCTTCTTTTATGGAAGATAACACATTGGTTGTTGTCTTCTTAATGGTACTGGTTTTAGGTAGAAACGATATAAAGACAACTGATATCAAATATGCTATAGAGGTAGTGAAATATACCGCTTCATAACCAACGTAATCTATCAGGAATCCCGCAGCCGCAGGTGCTAATAAACGCAGGGCATTCGTTCCCATGGTATTCAGTGAAATCGCGTTCATCAGGTCTTCGCCTTCTACTATCTCCGGAAGGATAGCCTGTATTGAAGGCATCATTAGTGCCATGATTATGCCTTGAAAGAATGATGATGCACCCAGAACCCACCAGGACCAGGGATTTTCAGCATTTAAATATCCTGTCAGCAGCGTAAAACCAACCGCGGCTGATACTATTGCCGATGCCGCCTGACCATAAAGCATGATGTACTTCTTCTGTATTCGGTCTGCAACAACACCACCGAAAAGCGAAAGAAGTACCATAGGTACGGCAAAAAAGAGCGACATTGTTCCGAGTAAAAATGCGGAGTCGGTCAGCTCATATACAAGGAATGAACGTGTCATCATCTGCATGTTAATGCCGACCATCTGACCGAGTAACCCACCGAAATACAGGGCAAAGACCGGATTTTTAAATGATTTGAACGTCCTGAGATTTCGCATTGAAAATCCATGGCGCTCTCCGATTTCGGGACCGGATTCATCCATATTTCCGGACGTCCTGTGCCTGTTACTCTGCAAGTTAATTCTCCACAGGAATTCTGAATTTATTCAGGTAGTTTACTATTCGTGGCTTCATCATGGCAAATAATTACGCCATAAGTTTTACAGCAGATATGATAGTTACTCATTATCAGGAAAGTACGAACCTGATAATAATTCTAAAGCATTGAATTTATTCTGATGCAATGCTTTGCTTCGTTTAGTATGAAACATATATCAGGATTGTAGCCCATTTATGAACGTCTATGCGGAAACATGTATGGAAACATCTGGTTATTCCAGTTGAGTGTCACAAGTTGAGAGTGTTGAAAAAGTATGTTTTTCCTCAGATTTGTACCTACTTACAGGTCAATTAAGAGCAATTTGAGATCAACAAATTCGTAAGCTCAGCCTTTTTCAAAGAGAACTTGGACTTTTTCAGCACTCTCAAGTTACTAAATTGTGACTGAGGATATCCTTCGTCTGATCAATCATATCAGATTATATATTTGGTTATTTCAGGATAGGAAATAATAAGAGCATATGTAGATATTCAAATTCCTATTTGGAGAGGTAATACTTCTTCAATACTTCCTCAGCAGGTTTACCCCATGGTGTACCACCATTATCATTTGGTCCGCCTGTATATGTCTCAGCAAACCATTGCCACCAAAATATACCTTTTAGCCAAGGCTGACCCCACAGGGTTTCCAGAGCTGCCTGATAACAGTCCGCTTGCTCCTGTAAATCTACAGAACCTTCCCTTAACCATGCTAAGCCAGGCTCGAAATTGGTCTTATCTTTACTATCATATCCAATTTCAGAAATGATAAAAGGTTTATTAAATTTATTAGCAAGGCTTTCAAGTTCAGCTAAGTAACCTTTCTGTATCCAGGCTACCTTTAATTCTTCTAAGGTTGGATCGTTCTTATTCGTTAATGTATACCAAACATCAGTTGCGACATAATCAACAGCATCCCACCATTTTATTCGAGCGCACTCTCCTTGTGGACGACCCCAATGAACGCTGTCATAACTTATTAATCCTGAATATCGTTCTCGAACTTCTTGAACAACTCGACGCCAGTCATCCTCTCGGTGGGTTACTCCAGGTAATTCACTTCCTACATAAAACAGATCCACCTTCGCTTCCTGAGCGAAAGTAGCATAATGGTTTATAAACTCACGGTATGCAGTAAACCATTCGTGCCACTGAGTTTCATTCGAGAAAGAGGTGCCAATTTCGCCCCACCAATGATCGGGATCGTTAGTTAATTGTATACACGGTACAAGCGCCACTCTGATTCCCATATCGTGGGCAAGGTTAACCACACGAAGTAAATCAGAATCTTTTACGGTAACAGATGAATTGGATGAAATCGTTGTTGATCGGATTGTTTCCTGATTCACTCTTACTAGTAGTGAAATCCAGTTGACTCCGGTATCAGCAAGGTTCTGTAAAGATTTATCCGTTCCAGGGGGACGATAATATCCAAATGATGGTTCGTCATAAGGATTCCAATCGCAGAAAGCCATTCCTTTCATAAAGGCGTCGAGAGGTGAAAGTGGGGTAGGTGGAGGTTTAACAACAGGAACAGGTGGAGGAACCTTTACTAACAAAGTATCTGTTAGTCCGCTAACATCCACGGTGTGAGTCCCTGGTTGTGATTCAGAAACGGTAAAACTTACTGTTTCACTAGCTCCACCATCAAGAGTAACCTGTTTCGTCTCTACTACTTCATCATTCAGACAGAGATTGATATTATACACACCTTCTACTTCACCAATGTTTGTCACATCTACAGACACTGTACATTTCTCATACGTAACAATTTCGTCAGGAGATACATCTAGAGACTCTACCTTGAACTCGGCTGGTTTTAACTCTGGTTGTTTTTCACTCACTTCTTCTTCAACTACATCCTCTGTCACTGTATTTTTTTCATCCATTATCGTTTCTTTATCTTCAGATGTAGATGAGAAACAGGATGATAAAGAGAAGACTAGCAGAGTGATTAATATTAGGAGCAGGGCAATAGTATAACTTTTTATTTCATCCACCACTATACAATAATAAAGGCACTACGCTCCACCGCACTTAGAGGTGATAGTACTACCCTTCTGAACTCAGGTCATAACTGAGGTTATTGAGTATAGTTCAATAGAGAAGAGAAGTCAATGCTTACCAATAAGGGTGAAAGATAGCTCGAATTGACTCCGAATTAATTCAAAGAAGAAATATATATTAAGTCTAGTTAACAGAAAACTCAAACTATATCAAATAGCAATACACATGACCAAACAAAAGCTCCAATGATTGCTTAACAGCAGTTGCATAATTGTTTAATTTGTAAACCTAACGATTTTAGACACCTTGTCACTAATACTAAAATCATATTTCAACCAGCGAAATATATAAATTGCCCAGCTCAGCTCCATAGGCATATTTCCAGGATCTTGAAGGAATCTCTATCATCTGTAGGGGACACAAGAATATTACTCCCTTTTTCTGTAGTACCTCATAAGCCTTTTCTAAATTTGTAACCTCAACAACAAATTCCATTGGATCAAGATTGAGACAATGCTTTACGCCTACTGCTAGACACCCCGATATTATGCTAAGTATTCTACTTGGAATGCTTGAAAGTTACTTGTACTATTACGGTAGAGCATTTGATGCTATACTGTCATCATCTGTATCGTTCTGGTTCCGTGCTTGAGGGGTGAATCTGGCACGATTTGCTTAAAATCATTACACAAGGATAGGCGGTAGCGATAGGTGATGGCAGCTGAGTCTGGACGGTCAACGGCTTTTGTCGGTCAGTTTGTTTCTATGACCTTTCGGTACAGGTCGTATCAGTGTGATCCTTAACGGCTCAATACCTCCACTTGATGTGTCAATTGTATCCATTATCCCTCTCCCGCATTGGGGAGAGGGAACTTTTTCAGAGGTTTCTTAGAAAAAGCCATCCGATTATGCTATACTTTCCGCTGAAAAAGATATATTCGGAGGTGTAAAATGGATGCTCTGGAAGCGATTAATACCAGGCACAGCGTGCGTGATTTCAGTTCGAAACCGGTAGACAAAGACACCGTGATGAAAATCATGGAGACGGCCTGCCGTGCTCCGTCCGGCGGCAATGGTCAACCGTGGGAAGTGTTCATCGCCACGGGAGCGACTATGGAGAGGATACGCAGGGAATATCAGGAACGGGCGAAGAATCCTCCCGCCGCACCTCCTGGCGGACCACCACCGCAGCCTGCTTATATCCAGGCACGGATGGCACAGATACGAAAAGAACGAGTGGAACTTCTGGGACTTGATCCGAACGATCCTGCATCAGCGAAGGTATTCATGGAATGGGGTGCCCGTATGTTCAGCGTTCCAGTACTGGCTATAATCTGCCAGGACAAGGAAATAAAAAATAACATGGATCTGGGTCTGTTTATACAGTCGATATGCATCGCGGCGAAAGGCCTAGAAATAGATACTTTCATTGCCGGGGCTTTCTGTTCTCACCAGGACATCCTCCGAAAAGAACTCGAAATACCAGACAACCTGAATATCATCACCGGAGTAGGTCTTGGTTACCCGAACGAAGAAAATATCATCAATACCTACAGGGCACCTCGCCGTCCGGTCAGCGAAGTGGTGAGATATAAAGATTAGGTTTAACAAAATTAAGGATTCCCGCCTTCGCGGGAATGACAGGAATTTGTAAAAATTGCTTTTCGAACTGTCCGTAAAAAATTTCGCCATCATCGAGGAGATAACCTGGAAGCCAACCGGCGGCTTGAATGTGATAACTGGTGAAACCGGCGCCGGCAAATCACTGGTGGTCGACGCTGTCGAAGCGTTGCTGTCCGGGCAGGCAAATGAGGAAGATATCCGCACTGATACCGACGAAGCGGAAATAGAAGGTCTTTTCAGGCTGCCGGATAATGACACAGCCGAAAAATTGAAAGCACTCCTTAACGAGAAATATATCACTCCTGAAGAAGACTCCCTTATATTCTACTGCGTATTCCGCCGCCAGAGTCGTACCACCCCAAGAATAAACCGCCAGGCAGTACCCCGTGCTTTGTTAAAAGAGATCGGTGCGTTCCTGGTAGATATCCACGGTCAGAGCGGTCACCTGTCACTGCTTGATAACGATAATCACCTGGAATTCCTTGACAGCTACGCCCATAACGGAACACTCAGGCGGGAATTCGCTGAAAAAGTAACCGATCTCCACCGCAAGGAACAGGAACTGCGGGAACTGTCCAAAAAAGCAAACGACTTTTCGAAACAGACCGAACTGCTTACTTTCCAGATAAACGAGATAAGGCAGGCCGACCTTACAGACGGCGAAGACGCAGAACTGGAGACGGAACTGACCGTCCTTTCCTCCGCGGAGAAGTTGAAAGCCACCTCGTACGATGTGTATTCGCTGCTGAGCGGCGATGATAATGCGATGTCATCATCTTCGGCGATGGACAGGCTTAACGACGCCCTACCGCTGCTTGGCAGGATGCTTGAAACGGATCCTTCCCTGAAAGCACGGTTTGACCGGCTGGAAAGCGCTGCCTATGAACTGGTCGAGATCGCCCAGGAAGTGAAGAATTACGGAGAAGGGCTGGATTACAATCCCGAACGGCTGGAGGAACTACAGGGCCGACTGGAACTGATACGGACGCTGAAGAGGAAGTACGGTAATTCGATAGAAAAAATATTGGAATACCTGGTAAACGCAGAAAGGGAGCTGGAAGACCTTGTTTTCTCCGACGAACGGATAGAGCAGCTTGATTCAGAGATAAATCAGTTAAAGGTAGACATGGGCGAATTGGCCGACGAAATAACCCGCGAACGAGTGAAGGCGGCAGACAAGCTTGAGGAATCGGTTAAAAAAGAACTGACCGACCTGGAAATGACCGGTGTTGAGTTCCGTGTAGATATCAACAGGGAATTAGACACTGATGGACTTCCGTTACCGGACGGTAATTGGTACAGGTATTCGAACACCGGAATCGACGACGTCGAGTTCATGGCTTCCACCAATCCCGGTGAATCGATGAAACCACTGGCGAAGATAGCTTCAACCGGAGAGATCTCGCGGTTCATGCTGGCATTAAAATGCGCCCTGGCTGAAGCCGATACCATACCGGTGCTGGTGTTCGACGAGATAGATATAGGCGTCGGCGGCAGGAGTGGAGAAGTTATCGGACGGAAACTCTGGAACCTGTCCCGTACCCACCAGGTTACCTGCGTCACTCACCTGCCCCAGATCGCTGCCTTCGCCGATTCACATTACAGCGTTACCAAGGCAAGCGCCGGCGACCGCACCGTGAGTAATATCAGGTCGCTTAACGAAGAAGAACGACTCAACGAACTGGCAGAAATGGTCAGCGGTCCCGATATCACCGAAACCGCTTTAAGCACTGCACGTGAACTGATGCAAAGAGCAGACGGGTGGAAAAAAAGTCACTCATAGAAACGTGTCTGCCATCCCATACTTGATTTGAGATCGAGGAAATCTTCTAACAAATACTAGCTAACTCTATCTACAGATCTGTTCTTCACCAAAAAATTCCTAGATTCCAGCCTTCGCGTGAATAACGAATAAGGTGTCGCCACTTATTTCAGAAAATATAGAACACCTTACCGCCACTGGTCGATATCAACGATGTGTTTGCAGTCGAAGTCTCCGCCGGCTACGAAGTAGATCATGCCCTCACCGACTGTAATGAAATTCACCTGTGAAGGCGAACGGAAGTAATGGATTATCAATTTTCCGATAGTCTTTGTGTTTCCTATTCAAATACAATATTGTTGCGAAGAGGTTTACCGCTTATGGTCGACTCTATAGCATCGTTAATCTTGTCAAGCGGATATCGATTGGTGATAAGTTCGTCCAGCTTGAGTTTCCCGGCCTGGTATAACGCTATCATTTTCGGAATATCGGTCTTCAGATTGGTCGATCCCATGAACGCGCCGGTAAGTTGCTTTTCAGTAGCGATGATTCCCATGGGAGAGAAGGTCAACTGGTCCTGGATAGGAGGTAAACCTATCACTACGGTATTTCCGCGAGCTCCTGCCAGCATCATCCCCTGGTTGATAGCGGCGACACTGCCTACCGTGATAAAGACGTAATCAGCACCTCTGCCGTATGTCAGTTCCCTGACGGCATCCGCAGCATCTTCACGGGTGGCATTCACCATGTGCGTCGCCCCGTACTTCATTGCGTTCTCCATCTTCTCATTGAGAACGTCGACACCGATGATAGGATAAGCTCCGGCAATAGCAGCACCCTGGATAGCATTGATACCGACACCGCCAAGTCCCATCACCACTACACTCTCCATTGCCTTGACCTTCGCTCTGTTTATCACGGCTCCAAAGCCAGTTATAACTCCACAGGACATTAATGCCGCACTCTCCAGAGGAACATCATCAGGAATCTTCATCAACTGTGATTCACTGACAAGAGCTTTCTCGGCGAATCCGGAAACCTTCCCTTTCTGATCGATAGGTTCTCCACCCTTTGTCCTGAGACGCACATTTTTCTGAGGAGTGAACTTGGCAGTACAGAGATGGGGAAGTCCGGTAAGGCAGTAGTAACACTTCCCGCAGGAAGAAAGCAGAGTTACCATTACACGGTCTCCGGCTTTAAAATCGGTCACTCCGGGACCAACTTTCTCGACGTAACCGGCAGATTCGTGCCCGCCTATGAAAGGCAGTCTACCGGGAAGCTCTCCCTTAATATCGTGGATATCGCTGTGACAGATGGCAGTTGCTGCCAGTTTTACCCTTACTTCGCCCTCGATTGGCTCAGCCATCTCTATATCTTCCACCACCAGCGGTTTGTCAAATTCATACGTTACCGCAGCTTTCATTTTTTCCTCCTGTATATTTTTTATCCGATATTTACGATATTGCGGATCACATTCCCTTTCGAAGTCGATTCTATCGCTTCATTGATCTGTTCGAAAGGATAGTGTCCGGAAATCAGTTCATCCAGCTTCAGAAGACCGTCGTTATACAGTTCGATAATACGCGGAATATCAAGGTTCAATCGTGTCGAACCCCCACCGCACCCGGTAAGGTTCCGTTCTCCTCCGAGAAAATCGAACGCCATGAAGCTGATACTTTCCTTGACCGGAACCAGTCCTATCAGAATTGTCGTACCTCTTGGAGCCGACATGGTAAAGCCCTGTTTCAAAGCAGCAGCGCTGCCGACCGTTACAAAAACAAAATCGGCACCTCTGCCGTGTGTCAAGTTCTGTATCGCTTTAACAGGATCTTCTTCTTTTGCAGCGTTCACGGTATGAGTAGCACCGAACATTTTTGCCAGCTCAAGTTTCTTATCGAGTATATCGACTGCTATCACCGGATAAGCGCCACTTAATGCAGCGGTCTGGATAGCATTAAGACCGACGCCGCCTGTGCCCATTACGAGAACGCTGTCGAGAGTCTTGATATCGGCGCGGTTGACTACCGCACCGTACCCGGTCAGGACGCCACAGGATATCAGGGCGGCTTTATCCATCGGCATATCTTTCGGGATAACCACACATTGCCTTTCGGAAACCACCGTATACTCGGCAAATCCTCCCACCGGACCTGCCATAGGCGCGAGTAGTTCTCCTTTCTTGTTCCTGTGATGAGGTAGCAGAAACGGCTTGTTATCACACAGGTGTGGGAAACCCATGGTGCAGTGATAACATGTTCCACATCCGGATGGTGTTGTAGACAATATCACGGGATCACCGGGTTTCACCAGTGTGACTCCTTCTCCAATCTCATCAACGTAACCGGATGTTTCGTGACCCGGCACGCCGGGAATTCTTCCCGGTATTTCGCCGGATATGCAGTGCAGGTCACTGTGGCAGACAGCAGTTGCCACTACACGAACTTTAACTTCACCTGCCTGAGGTGGATCCAAGTCTACCTCTTCCAGGGAGAGAGGTTTACCGAATTCGTAACAGACTGCTGCATTCATAAGTACCTCCTGAATTAAAAGAATTGCAGGATAAGAATAGCACAAACAACAATATAAAAAGAAGCTGGGAGAAAAATAACCGATACGGAATAATGAAAGTCGAGTTTTCCCTGAAACAAAATTGTGAGTTGTTCGTAATAATATTTACTTAGTAAATAACAAGATATGTTTGGAGAAAGATAATGACTCGGTGGAAATTGAAGGGATGTCCAAGGTGTTCGGGTGACCTGAATATTATCCTTGATAATCTGGGTTACTATGAAGATTGTCTACAGTGCGGCTATCATCGTTACTATAATCACGAGAATTCCGGTATTACGCAACATGAATCCGGAAATACAATAAAGGAACCGGAATTGACTTCCGTTTCGACCGATACCTGGCTTTATGAAAATGTAGATGAGTATTAAACCTGTGATAATAAAAAATCACAAGCCTGACTCAGTACTGTCAGGGCTTTCTGTTCGAATATAATGAAAGCCAGTGCTTAAAGAGCAGGAAAAATACTCTCCGGCGGTTAATAAAAATTCCCGCTGCCATTACAGGAGCTATGACAGCAAAAAGGTAACGGGATTCTCCCGGGCAGCTATTCACAGGAGAATCCCGTATACCGCTTAAATGTAAGTTAGTTGTCGGAAACGACCATATCTTTGCCCAGTGTCTCGCCCCTGATCTCAGGCTTGTAGTAGGAATATGCCTGGGAGGTCACGGCTTTCGCTTTTACCGGGTACTGAGCCATCACGTAGAAACTGAAGGCTATCCTGTCTCCGGGCATCATATTCTCGATGTAGAAAATCACCTTCCTACCAGCAACTTCATACCTCTTGATGTTTTCGTCATCCTCCACAACCTCTATGATCGAGTCGGTAACCGGTACGAACCCGGTGGGAATGGAGACATCCAGTACAACCATTCCCGCTTCCATGAATTCCGGAGGATTGAATTCGACACTCGCGGACACCTTTACCAGGTCGTTTACCTCTACCTGGGTGGCATCGTAATTCACGTCGACTTTCAGAATCTCTTCGGCAGCACCAGTCTCAGGCATATTGTACCTTTTCACTACCTGGGCGATAGCTTCACCCTTACCTGATACACTCAGATTTATATTCTCGTTTACCGGAACTTCCACAACCTGGAGCACATCGAAGTTTTCCTGGTTGATTTTTATTTGCTTTACAATTCCGGTTGTTTCTATGGATACTTCCAGGTCAACATCAGACCGGGTTCCCGAGGAGTATTCAGTCAACGCCTGGAGTGCTACTACCGTATCCTGGGTCGAACCGTAACCTCCGTAGGCATTCCTCTGTGAAACCAGCCACTTGGCCGCTCTTGATGCATTGAACGCATCGCCATGTTTGGTAAGCGCCATCATCGCGTAACCTGTAGTTTCAATTTCGGCGGTGTTCTGTATCATATGTCTTCTCTCGATTTCTTCACCCTTAAGAGGTTGCGGATCGTCTCCGCTGCTGCCCCAGTGAATACCGTTTTCGTCTTCAATGGCTTTTTCCATCAGCATTGCATAAGCCTCTCCAGCCCTGGCGCTTTCAGCCAGTTCCAGAGTATACGCAGTTATAGCCAGCGTATATACATCCTCCATCTCGTTCAGTTCGTTTTCAAGGTAGGAGACAGCCTTATCAGTGGCGGATTTTTCGCCTGCTTCGAGCAGAGCTACCGTGACATAGGCGGTCAACGCATTTTTACCCTGGAGTCCACCCAGCATTTCCTGGTGGTGGACAAAACCAACCGGATCAAACGAACCATCACTATTTTGATGAGAAGTTATCCAGTCGGCAGCTTCATCGAGCACATCCTGGTCAATGTACATCAGATCCTGCGCCTGGGCAAAACTCTTGAGGACGAACGCGGTAAGCCACAGGCTTCCTTCCTGGTCACTCTCGCCAAAAGCAGAGAAGCTGCCATCATTGTGACGATACGTTAACTCCCTCTGGTATCCCGTTATCATTAATTTTTCAGCCTTAGCCATGATCTCCGGTTTCAGTTGACCGCTTTCCCGGAGATATTTTGTTATGAAAACATCGGGTGCGAATACAATCATGTTCTGCTCACCGCAACCGAACGGCATCTGGATAAGACCTTCCAGTCCGTCGATTGTCTGGGTGAGATAACTCGATGTAAACGTTATATATGCCCTGCCGGAGTCCTGTACTATGTTGAAAGGAACGGAGGTATCGATTTCATGAGAAATGTCTGCAGAAAAAATCAGGTTCTCCACTTCCTCCCTTGAAACGCCTTCCGGTTCGACAATTACCGTCTTAATAACAGCATCCGCCGATTCCTTACTCCTGGCAGTGATCTTTACCTTATTTATTCCTAGTTTTTTTGTCCTTATCATGAAGTCGACCCCTCCGACTTCTCCGGCTTCAACTACCACCGTTTTCTCCGATGTGTCAAGTAGTTCGAACCAGTCGGATTCCTCGATCTCCACGAACACTTCCTGCTGAGAATCCAGGTAGTTATAGACGGCTACGCTCACAGGAAATTCTTCTCCCCGTATTGCAGAATAAGGCAGGTCCACACTGACAAAGAAAGGCTGGAAGGCTACAAGCTGGTCTTCGGCAACACCCATTCCCTTTTCATTGGACAATGCAACAGCACGCAGCATCCAGGTGGTAATAGTATCGGGTACTTCTACCTCGAGTGAAGCTTTCCCACTCGAATTGGTCGGTATTACTTCCCAGAGCCATGTTTCGGGGAAAAACTGGCGAACTCTCTCGACCTCTGCCAGTTCACCATTGGCTCCAGATTTTGTCGGTTGCACTACAATCGGCTCAGGAGGAGGCGCCATTTCTTCCCTTTCCACCTGTACGGCATCCTCTACCCCCATGAAAATTCCGCCCTTTCCACCAGCCAGTCTTTCCATCTCGTACTTTTTCCCGTCCGGTATATCCTTGTTACTCAAGACGATGACACCCGCTTCATCGAACACATCCTTCGCTCCACGTGTTTCTATAGAGGGATAGATGGATACTTCATGAAGTTCGACCTGCGGCATCATATAGAGCCGTTCGAGTTCATCGAAAACCTGCTGAAGGTTCAACCGGTTTTCAGCTAGGATAAATACGGATTTATCTACCGCTGCGATTCCCACCAAAGAAACTCCCTCGGTATCTATATTTATATCAACCATATCTCCCGGAGATGCTTGCTCGGTGCTGAATTCGGCTTTTACAGTATGCGGATATTCCGCCACTACATCGAAGGGTAGGTAATCAGCAGCCACTTCACTGTTCGGTAATATCTGGTACACAAGCAACCTGGACGAAGGCGACATCATCGGTGTTGTCTTAATCCTGATATCATCATCATTCGTGTAGTCGGAAAAAACGACCCTGCCGCGCGAGACAACCTCATAATAGAAATTGACCGCCTGCTTCGTAGAATAGACCTTGAACGTAACATCTTCTCCTATTTCCGGAATCCCTTCGCTGGTCTGTTCAACATGGATAAAATTACCTGAAGGCGAATATGAAGCTTCCATTTCCAGGTGTGCCGTTGCGTTTCTCTGTGATGTCAGTTCGTAGCAGTCGATGGTTAATGCCACGGCTTTCTCCGGAGGAGTAATCTCTATAATTACTTTTCCTTTATCAGTCTTTACCTCTTTCGTATCGGTGGTTATCTGAGAATACTCATCATCAAGGTATGAAACCTCGATGCGTATATCGGTATCGACAGGTTTATTATCCGGTGTTTCACTTACTATCAGCATGCTTAAAGGAAGACCCGGTTTGAAAACTCTGCTTTCCGGAATTATCTGAATATTAACTGGTGTTGAGGTTACGGTTAACAATTCACTGGTTTTTTCTACATACCCGGTAGACTGCTCAGTAACGGTGATATCGAGCATCACGTTTCCCAAACCACCTGCTTCAGGGACACCCGCAACATAGCCTACCGGTTCTATAACGAATTCGGTTTCACCATCGATAGACTTAGTAAACGTTGCGAACTCTTCCCATACACCCACATATCTTGACGCTATAATCTCAAGTTCGCCTTTCACGGGTTTCCCAAAACTGTATTCAGCGGCAATTACACCGGTGATTTCTTCATCCACAAGAAACCATTCTTTGGGAAGTTCAGCAACTACTTCATATTTTGGTAACACATATTCTTCTACGCGTATATCAAGTTGTGTCTTCGCTTTTTCTGTTACAGCGGTCAGTTTCCAGACACCGAGGTTAGGTTCATTGGATATAGGGAGGTCCAGAGTTATCAGACCATAATCGACTGTTGATATTTCTCTACGGAATATCTTGATCCCTTTCGCATCAAGAACCTCTATTGTCATAGTTTCCTGTACCGGTTTGAGCTCGGCATTAAGGGTAATTGCTCTGATATGGATGGTCTGACCCGGTTTATAGATTGGTTTATCCGTTTCCAGGAAAACCAGGAAATTATTCTCTATTTGTACTTCAGCCTTTTCGTCGAATCCGCTTCCTTTGACACGGATTTCGTATTTACCTTCTTCAACATCAGGGATATCCATCTCGATCAAGCCCTTACCTGTAACGGTCTTGCTAATTTTTTTTATCTCTTGACCGTCATCCAATAAGGAGATCTCGATATTATCTTTTACAGGTTTACCTTCACTGAAAAGACTTATCGAAAGTGTTTCGGTACTATCGCTTTGTAATACCCGCGGTATCACTGCCATATAACTTTCCGCCGCTTCAACACGGCAGGTACAGCTTGGCACTACTATGGTTGAAATGATGGCGAGTACCAGCAGTACGGACGTTAACAGCCTGAATTTCATTTTCTACCTCCCTGAAGGATATTCACGATCTACTAAGTATATTAACGTAAGAATTATGAAAAGGATAGTACGCAGATTTACAGGCATATATATAAAAAAGAGCCACTAATCTTGATATTTATTCAGTTACCTATCATAATACGCATATTATTTGAGTTAGAGTAAAGAGACGATAAATGTTAAAACACATTCTTGTATTGGCAACCGTAATTTCTACTGTCACATTTGCAGGATGCGCATCAGAACGAGAAATAGAAGTAAATGATTTTCCTTTACAGGCAGAAGAACCCGACGAAGAGCAGATTCAAGCTGATTTAGTGGGATCTAATTTGAGGTGGAAGGGAGGAGACGAAGTCTGGTACTTTACCGCCTTATCTGAGTTCGATAATGTTTCAATCAACAACAAAATTTCCAGAGGAGACGCGATAGAATATGATGTCACATTTCTTCTAAAGGATTTCGAACTGGAAAAACATTTTATACTGGAGGCGTTCCTGGTTTACAAGCTATTTAATAATAAGTGGCAGCTTAGATCCTATCTTGTGACGAGTTTTCGCGAGTTAACACTCCAGACTCACCTGGAATGAAAGCCATCTTCACGACCAAACGTTGTACATGGATATACCTGTTATCTCAGATTATATTATGTCTACTTCAGTCTAATGGATTAATATTAATAAATAATAATGAAAAAGCAATTGAGAAAAAGACCGAGGTGTTCGCAATGCGGAAAGTGCTGTACCGCGCCTGTCGTCCTGATCACGAAACCTTCCGATTACCGGAGATGGATCAACCAAGGAAGAGAGGATATTCTTAAACATGCATCGGTTCCACCCCTTAAAGGGTATGGGGATCTCTGGATAGATATTCGCGGAAGTGAAAAATCAGCGTATTGTCCCTTCATAAAGGGAATTTCCGAGGATAAATTCATCTGTACTATTAATGACACGAAACCCAAGGTCTGCAGGGAATTCCGCTGTGAATGGGCATACGGCGCCGGGGATAAAGGTGTCCCCTTCAAGACAGAGCGCGGCTGGACGGATAAAGCAAAAAAACTTGGATACGGACGACCTCGAAAGGGGAAAACCGTTCAGTAACCGGATTAACCTTAATCCCTACGGAAAACAATGTGGTGTTTCCAGTGAGGTGACCGCTTTGGGTAATCAGACCTGAAATGAGCTCCTCGACTTTCCTTTCTCATAAGAGCTGCTTCAGTAACTAGACGACCCGCTAACACCAGGTTATGGAGTTCGTATGAAGGGCGGTCTGCCGGTAGAGAAATCAGGTTCTGCCAGGTAGCAAGAGTATCTGCCGCCTGTGTCAAGCCTTCTTTGTTTCGTAAAATACCTACTTCTTCCCAGAGAAGAACCTGTAAAGCAGAAAGACTCGGACTTGTTGAAGACAATCTGCTCTGTCTCTCGGGGAGAGAATGCTTTTCCGACGCATTATGTACTGACACTTTCTCCTGACTGGCTTTGTTATCAGTTGTTTTCATCACGATCCTTTTACTGAAGACAACTGCTTCTAGAAGTGAATTCGAAGCCAGTCGATTCGCTCCATGAATAGCAGTACAGGCTGTCTCGCCACAGGCAAATAGCCCGGCAATATTTGTTTCACCCCAGCTGTTTGTCCGGACACCGCCTATCATATAGTGAGCTGCAGGGGCAACAGGTATCAACTCCTGGGTAATATTAAGACCGTGTTCTAGACAGAACCTGTAAATATGCGGAAAACGGGTGGTAACAGTAAAAGCAGGGAGATGGGTGACATCGATATACACTTTATTGGTTCCGGTTTTTTCCATCTCGTACAGAATGCTGCGTGCGACGATATCCCTCGGAGCAAGGTCTCCTTTTTCGTGGTAGTCAACCATAAACGGACGTCCTTCAGCATTGAGAAGAATTCCACCTTCGCCCCTGACAGCCTCAGAAATTAAAAATGGAGTAACTCCGGGAAGAGAAAGAGCGGTAGGATGGAATTGATAGAACTCCATATCGATTATTTCAGCTCCGGCGTTGTAAGCCAGTGACAGTCCGTCACCCGTAGCAACATCCGAATTTGTATTAAACTTGTATAACTGTCCAGCCCCACCGGTAGAGAGAATCAGGAAGCGACAACTGAACTCCTCTATCGAACCGGTATGGCAGTCAAGGGCTTTAATACCCTGCACCTTTCCTTTTTCAACCAGGATCTCGGTAGCCAATGAGTCTTCCAATACCTGGATGCCAGAAATACGTATCTGGTTGCTCAGTGTAACCTCGATATATTCCCCGGTAGCGTCTCCTCCCGCGTGGAGTATTCTTGAGACACTATGAGCTGCTTCCCTAGTCAGAGTAATTTCTCCATCAAGAGTATCGAAGGGCACCCCTATGTTCACCAGTTCGGCAATCCGTTCCGGAGCTTCATTAACCATTATCCTTACTGCTTCTTCATCACAGAGACCATCACCAGCAGCAATGGTATCTTTAAAGTGGAGTTCAGGCGAATCGTCTCTTCCGATAGCTGCAGCTATACCACCCTGTGCATGTCTGGTATTACAGTCTTCTATGCTTCCCTTGGTGATCACCAGCACGGTCCCATGTGTTCTTGCCATCAAAGCGGTATAAAGACCGGCAATTCCGCTACCTGCAATGATATAATCGTAATATTTCGTTGAAGCGCCTTTTTTCATTTAACAGCCTTTCTGTATGCAGCTTTTCCATCATCATATAGGTCAGCACCGTATATGTCGTTTACCACTACCACTGGAAAATCTTCTACCTCTATCTTCCTCACCGCTTCGGCATCGAGATCATTATAGGCGATTACCTCAGCATTCCTGATACTGCGCGATATAACAGCTCCTGCACCGCCGACAGCACCGAAATATACCGCCCTGAACTCAACAATTGCTTCCTTTACGGCCTGCGAACGCATTCCCTTGCCTATCATTCCCTTGAGTCCCTTCTCAATCAGTCGAGGTGTATATACGTCCATCCGACCACTGGTTGTCGGCCCCGCAGACCCTATTACCTTGCCCGGAGGTGCCGGTGAAGGACCCATATAATATATAGTCTGTCCGGAAATATCGAAAGGTAGACGTTCTCCTCTTTCCATGGCTTCCACCATCCGTCGGTGCGCAGCATCGCGTGCAACATACACCGGACCTGTCAGTAACACACTATCACCTGCTCTGAGTTCTCGGATGATATCATCATTAAGTGGAAGAGTAATTCTTTTTAGCATTAAAGTACCGCCTTTTTCTGACGGGCGCTGTGGCATTGCAGGTTTACCGCTACTGGCAGACTGGCTATGTGGGCTGGATGAGTCTCAACATGGATCGCCAGCGCAGTTGTCAGACCGCCGAATCCCATTGGGCCTATGCCCAGACTGTTCACCTTTTCGAGGATTTCCTTTTCAAGCTCAGCATTCTCAAGATCAGGATTAGGTTCACCAATCGGCCGAAGCAATGCCTTTTTTGCCAGGAGTAATGAGTATTCGGCAGTACCCCCTATCCCGACGCCAATAATAAGAGGTGGACAAGGATTCCCTCCCGACTCGTCCACAGTCCGCACCACAAAATCGATAACACCACTTCTCCCGTCGGCTGGAAAAAGCATTTTCAGACGGGTCATGTTTTCTGCGCCGCCGCCCTTCGGCATAGCAGTAATCACCAGTTTATCACCAGATACGATATCCGCGTGAATTATAGCAGGCGTATTATCTCCCGTATTGGTTCTTAATGAAAAGGGCCTATCCACTATAGATTTCCGGAGATATCCTTCATCATACGCAAGCCGTACCCCATCTTGAACAGCGGAATTAAGATCGCCGCCGGTGATATGCACTTCCTGTCCAATCTCCAGGAATACGACAGCGACGCCTGTATCCTGGCAAAGAGGAATTCCATCTATGGAAGCAATCGTGGCGTTCTCAATAATCGTCTCGAGAACGCCACGGGCAGCCGGTGATATTTCTTTTTCTCTGGCACGTTCAAGGGCAGACAGCACATCCTGGGGCAAACTGAAACAGGCCTCTTTAAACAGAGAAGAGACCGTCTCAGCGACTATATGACAGTCTATATCTCTCATGTGAAACCATTCTACTCGGCCGCCGTATTGTCCTCACCCTCAACCAGATACTTCTTAAGCTCTATCATCATACTCGGTACGTCAATTTCCATCGGGCACCTTTCCTTACACCTGCCGCACATCAGGCAGCTGTAGGCGATAGAAGCGGCTTTCTCGATGCTTTCGCTTATAATGGCAGCCCAGACGGCTCCGACGCCGGTAAAGTATTTATCTCCGAATTTACCCGCTGTAACCGCGAATACCGGGCATTCATAGAGACATCCGCCACACCTCAAACAGTAAAGTGCCTGGCGCAGTACCGGATTCTTTGCCAGTTCGGTTCTGCCGTCATCGAGGAAAATCACGTGGAATTCCTTCGGTCCGTGAGCGCCGTAAGTAATAACCTTCTCGATATCACCAGTCTTACTCGGACCTGAAATCAAGCTGACATAGGAAGGATTTGTATAGTTTGCGTACCTCCAGGTCACCTCGGCAACTTTGAAAGCATCACTCAGCGTAGGAACCAGCTTTTCCATACCGACCAGAGCTATATGGATCGGAGGTGCACCGGTTGCCAGGTTAATATTTCCTTCATTTTCGATCAGAAACAGCGTACCTGTATCCGCGGATACGACGTTAGCACCACTCATACCAATATCGGCTTCGAAGTATTTCTCCCTGAGTAGTTTACGGGCTGTTTCCACCATTTTACCGATGTCATCTGGTGGTAGTTTTTCTCCCGTAATATTTGAGAAAAGCTCAGCAACATCCTCCTTGGGAACATGGATTGCCGGTGAAAGTATATGCATCGGACTGGAATTCAGTTTCTGGATAATGAATTCACCCAAGTCGGTCTCGTACACTTCGTTACCTTTTTCTTCGAGGTATTCGCGGACGTGAATCTCCTCGCTGGTCATACTCTTCGCCTTGACGATTAGCTTATCGGTACCTGTGAGTTTTCCGATCAACTCAAGTGCGTCTTCAGCGGTCTTGGCTATATAAGCTTTCCCTTTATTCGACTCAATCGATTCGCAGGCCTGTTGTGCAAGCTTTTCCATACCGATTATCGACTGTGCTTTGATTTGTAAGACTTCCTCAGCCAGTTGAACTGAGTGAGGGAATTTTTCTAGGGCTGTGTTCACGTTCGACCTGTAGCTGGCAATTCCCCTGGACAGGGCAAGCCTTATCCTATCGTTATGAGCGGCACCCATCATATTCTTCTTATATTCAGAAAATACCGACACTTACTTACACCTCCAAAGCCATTCCTACGACCTGTGCAAGGTCGAGTACCTGGACATTCTTGACACCCAGTTCTTTCAGACCTCCCTCGATCTGCATAATACACCCCGGACAGTGCGTTACAATTATATCAGGTTCGGTTTCCGTCAATTCCCTGGCGCGGTTTACTGCAAGAGTATGGCTTAGTTCTGGGAACACTGCTTCAAATCCTCCTCCGCCACCACAGCAGGTAGAAAACTTGCCTTTCGTCCAGGTCGGTTCTACCAGTTCCACGTTCTCGATAGCACTAAGAATTCTGCGTGGTTCGTCGATCAATCCCAGGCTGCGTGAAAGTTGACAGGGATCGTGGTAGGTAACCTTCACCTTCTGCGGCAGCCGGGGTTTCAGTGAATCAAGACTTTCATTAACTACCTCGCAAAAATGCCTAACCTTTATATTATCATCGCTGCCAGCACCCTTCGGCACAAGACTCTTCAAGGTAAAGGTGCATGAGGGTACAAGACTGATTATCTCCTTAACACCCTTTGCCTTCAACCGGCTGTGAACGTCTTTCGCGTGGCTGTTAAATTCTTTTTGCATCCCGATATAGTACAGAAGTCCGCCGCAGCATGGTTCATCTTCACCGAGATAGCCAAGATCGATCCCGATTTTTTTAAGAACCTTTACCGCGCTGATTAACGGCTGAGCATCAGCTTCACCACCTCTTGTCATGACCTTACGATAGACCCCGCCCAGATCGAGCCCCAGTTTCCTCTGGAATATTGCCAGGTTCATCGTTATTTCTGTATTGATTGGGCTTTTATCGATCGATCGTATTAGCGACATGAGAGTCTCGAGTTCACTCGAATACTGGTAGCCGCAACCAGCAAAGAAGACCGTTTCCGTGTTCGGAGAAAACTTCAAGTTCTTTGCCCATTTTGCCCCGTCTTTCTTGCGAGAACCAATGATATTATCGTTTAATACAATGTTGTTTGCCAGATAGGTTAGTCCGGGAGGAATCAGTTTTTTACTCATATTTTTTCCAGGTTTAGTTTATATATTAACTTCTCTTTATTATAGCTATTAGTAGTCAAAAAACATAGCATTATACAGGCATGCAAGAGTGTAATATCTCTATAGGAATGGTTGTTTATCGTGGTAAAAGGTTTCCGCATCCCGCGACCACTCTGCTGTTTCCAGTCTAATGAAGCGAGACTGATATTGTCAAATGTACATTAATGAAATCGTGATGAACCAAGTGTAAAATTAATTGGAAATAGTAAAAAGAACACCATAAACGTACTATTAAGACACTCGTTTCATCGCATTTTTCTAATCTCATCTTCGATAAAAATCCTCTATATATGACCTTTATCACATCATAATCGGGCAGTGGGGAGTAATATTTGCTATAGTAAACCTGCTATGGGGAGGTGTTAATGTGACTGTAAAATGTCCCGGACAGGATATGAGAAACCTGCGGGTGTCTGTACACAAGTGCCCGGCATGCGGTGCTGAGGTGGAAATATTCTCCGACGAAATGAGTGCCCGGTGCCAGAAATGTGGTGAGAAGGTACAGAAAGAACAGGTCCCCTCCTGTATCGACTGGTGCGCGTCAGCCCGTCAATGTCTCGGTGAAGAGAGATGGAAGCAGTTGAGAGGAGAGGATTAATGGCGGTAAAAGTAAAAAGAAGCATTGTTAAGATAGATGAAGAAAAATGTAACGGGTGCGGTCTCTGCGTACCGTCATGCGCTGAAGGTGCGTTACAAATTATCGACGGTAAGGCAAAGCTTGTCAGCGAGATATATTGTGACGGACTGGGAGCCTGTCTGGGTGAATGTCCCCAGGGAGCAATCACAATAGAAGAACGCACTGCCGAAGAATACGATGAAGAAGCAACGAAGGTTCATCTTGAAGATATGCAAAAGGAAGAAGAACTGGCCTGCGGCTGCGCGTCTGCTAATGTGGCTCAATTCGTAGAAACCGGACCTTCTACTGATGAGATGATCTCACGCCGTTCACTTCTCGGGCACTGGCCTGTCCAGCTTACACTGGTTCCCCCAAAGGCTCCTTTCTTACAGGATGCCGACCTGGTTATTGCTGCTGACTGCGTCCCGTTTGCTTATCCCGGTTTTCACCAGGATTTTCTGAAGGATCATGCACTGGTCGTGGCCTGCCCCAAGCTGGATGATTTCCAGGCACACCTTACCAAACTTACCCAAGTACTCAAACAGTCATCAGTGAAGAGCCTGAAAGTGGTTCACATGGAAGTTCCCTGCTGTTCCGGCCTGGTGCATATGGTAAAACAAGCTATCCAGCTAAGTGGTAAAGACATACCGATTGAAGAAGTCACCATAGGGATTAAAGGTGAAATTCTGGCGCCGGCCTGATAACTCTTTTTGCTATTGACAAACCGGATACTCAGGACTATTATGCGTTACACTCATATTCCAGCACCGATCCATCAAGAGGAGGGTAAGGTGACACAACAACAAGAAAAAACCCTTGAAGCCCTGAAGGCAGCCATTCAGATGGAGATAGACGGAAAGGAGTTTTATCTCAAGGCAAGCAGCGAAAGTAAAAACGAAATGGGCAGAAAGCTGCTTCAAACACTCTCAAAAGAAGAGGATTATCACCGCCGTAAGTTCGAGGAAATATACGCGGTTATCAAAAAAAAGATGGGATGGCCGAAAATCGAGTCCGAGACACCAGGTGGAAAGCAGCTCAGGACTGTCTTCTCGGAAATGATGACCAGGATCAGCACTGATAAAGAAACGTTACAAACGGAAATCGATACTGTCCAGAAAGCCATGGAGATGGAGAGTGCTTCACGTGATTTTTACAACAGGCAAAGAGAAAATTCGATACATATCGCAGAAAAACAATTCTACGAAACAATAGCCGATGAAGAAAGGCATCATTTCCTGGTACTTCTCGATTATTTCGAATACCTGAAAGACCCGGCAGCCTGGTTCGTAGAAAAAGAACATCCGTCTCTCGACGGTGGATAGAAAAGGAGTCGGCAATGGACACAAAGGCATTGTACAAGATTAGTTATGGCGTCTATATCATATGTTCTATCGATGGTGATAAGATAAACGGGCAAATAGCCAACACGGTAATCCAGGCGGCATCCGAACCGCCCACAATCGCCGTCAGTATTAACAAGAGCAACCTTACCCACGAGTACATCAATAAAAGTAAAATACTCACCGCATCGATACTCAGTCAGGATGCTCCGCTTTCACTTATCGGCAACTTCGGTTTCAAGTCAGGCAGAGACGTAAATAAATTCGAGGGTATTAATTACAGGACCGGCACTACCGGTGCTCCGGTTGTTACCGATAACGCTACGGCATATCTGGAAGTAAAGGTGACAAAGGAAATCGACGTCGGCACGCATACCATGTTTATCGGCGAACTTGTGGATGCCGGTGTACTTTCTGAGGATACTGTTATGACCTATGAATACTATCATCAAGTCAAGAGAGGGACAACGCCGAAATCGGCTCCAAGCTATGTAGAAAAAAAGGAGGAGAAATCAGGTATGAA
>DUFA01000110.1 GCA_011191975.1 Dehalococcoidia bacterium | reverse complement strand
TGAAAAGAAAAGTAAAATGAAACTCAAACTGACAAAACAGCAAGCCGGAGAACTGGCAAACAAATTGATGTCCAAAGGCGCTCATTGAGGGCCAACCACGGTGCAGGTCATGCACAAGGCCTACGGCTTCGATGACGACGCCATGATCTGGGCAGGCACAACCTTCTTCGGCGGTATATCCGGACACCAAGATGGGGTCTGCGGAGCGGTATCTGGAATCGGTATAGCCCTCGGCTTACGCTATCGGGATACATCGGGTGATAAGGAAAAAGAACAGAAATCTCGTGAACTGGCGATCAGTAAAACCGGTGAAATTGTGAAACAGTTCAAGAAGCGATTCGGCACCATCGTCTGTATCAACCTTGTTGGCGTCGACTTCTCTGACCCGGAAGCCGCAAAACGCCACTTCGAGAATCCCCCGTGTGGTATTACCGATACCTGCCCCGACTTCGTCAGGTTCGTCGTCGAAAAAATGATCGAACTTGAAGAACAATCTGAGGAATAAAAGCAATGCGTCGTGACTGGTATTGTGAAGACGTCCTCTCAGGAAAGATGAAGGTGAAGAAGATCTGGGAAGACGACCGTGTCCTGGTCTTCTATCACCCTGACCCCACGGCGGAACGCCATGCCGTCGCTATCCCCAAGAAACATATTCCTTCACTAATGGATTCGTCAATAATCGATGGTGAACTCCTCACCTCGATGATGACCGCTGTTCAGAAAGCTGCGGTCGAAATGGGTATCAACAAATCCGGCTTCTTTCTCGAATCCAATGCTATCGATCCCAGCGTGACTCCTCATGCCCACTGGCATATCAAGAGTTTTGAATCGAAAAAGTAACGTCTTTTTACAAATCTATACCGAAATGATTAGAACTATTACCTTATGAACTTTTAGTCTTAAACCTCTGCTACTAAGGCATATTGATAATCTTCCATAAACGTTCAATAATTAGCTAAGATTGTCTTTCAGCTTAGTAATTGGGAGAATGATAATATGAAATTGAGAATTATTATCGGTATTTGTGGATTGTTTGCCGTTCTTCTTATGTCTTTCGTATTCATACTTTCCTGCCAGTCCACAGCAGACGAAACAGAAGCAATTAAAGAAAAAACAGTTCAAGAACAACCTCAGTTACAGGTAGACAAACCGGCGGTATATTTAACGGATCAAGGTGGGGCCATCGCTCAGAGCTATATTCGAAATACGGGAAATGTAACAGCCTATTCTATAACCGTTGAAGCAACGTTTTATGACAAAGCTGGTGCCATCCTCGATACCGGAGATGATTTTATCGAAAAACTGGAAGTCGGCGAGCAGTGGAAATGGGACGTCAAATATCGCGGACCTGCAACCGTAGGACTACCGGAAGTCAAGGTACGTGTATCCTATTATGCTACCGACCAGGACATTGACATGCCAATTATCACTTACAATTAAGGAGACAGTTCGAATCTCTCTACACCAGGAATTCGGTTATGAGTCTCCTGCAATGTAAGAGTTACCATGTATGAATGTGCATATCACTCTGAACTAGAAACGGACTACTAAATCTCCACCACTCTTGTCCGTCTCTGCTTGGTCAGGTTCCAGTACACCCGATAGCGGGAATTCTTCATATCCAGGGCGAGTGACCATAAAGTCCGGACGACCGGTCTATCTTCGAAGACATAAGAGTCGGGTTTGGTCAGCAGCTTTATTATACTTGAATTCCTAAACTTGTCCTTCTGCAGGTTCAAATTCCGGAGAGTTTCGTAGTATCTCAGGTAGGTATCCGTGAAGGGCATATCTACTAAAGCCATGTCCTCTTCAGCCAGTTCGGGATTGACATAGTGATTGGTCTGGATAAGGATATCATTCTTCGGGTAAAAGACCTTGAACCGCTCCGAAGTATGTTCCACCACTGCCATATCGCCATTCCTGTCGGCGATAAAATAGTTCTTCGGGCAGCATAAAGGTACTCTTTCGAAGACTGTCAGTGCTTCATCAACCGTTGCGCAGGTTTCAGCGATGAGCCGGCAGATGTGCAGACTGGAAATTCCATGCGACCACCGGTGATTATCGGCAAAAGTCAGGCCGATATACAGTCCCTTCTCATTGATGGTATCTTCGGTTGTGTTACTGCCTATTCCCTCGATAGTAAAACCAATGAAAGAATTCCTCTCCGGATTCAGCAATGTATGGTTGGCAACCCGGTTTTCCCATCCTGGCTCCCAGTCGTAATTACGACCGACGAAAAAGCCATTCCTGTTCCTTATCCCGAAGATTGTACAGCCCCTGGGAATTTTCAACATATCGGTAAAAAAGATTATCTCACCGCATATGAAACGGAAAATGAGTTCTCTTTCATCGAAATTTCCAGCCTCAGCCATGCTCCTCAATTCTTCAATCAGTTCCGGGTAATGCGTCTGGTATATATCAAACTGCACTCGATACAGGTCTTCATCAAACGGATCACCGTAAAACTGGTTGGGATTTCTCAGGAAGGCTACCCCTTCCTGCCGCCCGATTTGACGGTGATTTCCCCGGAATATTGCAGATTTCATTAGATTCCTCCATGTGATAATGGCTTGCCAGGAGGGTACTAAGATATGATAATAGTGGGAGGTTGGTGCCGGGAGAGGGACTCGAACCCACAAGGATTTCTCCGGCGGATTTTAAGTCCGCTGCGTCTGCCTATTCCGCCATCCCGGCCTGCATGTTATTGTAGTCAGTGACGGCTTTGACGTCAAGTGTCTCTCCTGAAAGTCATTGTAAGTGAAGCAAAGAATCTCCTTGCCCACGAGATGAGATCTTTCATCCGCCAGTGCAGATTCAGGATGACGGCTTATCGATTTATAGAGATCGCCACGGCTTCCGTCTTAGGCGGATTGACACCGAGTCTCTCAATGACATCAGGTTAACCATTCCAGTGGAAGCCGTAATCCAGAAATGACTGTACGCAGATTCTATTATTAGTTATTCGGAAGAGTTAACAATGAAAAAATCTCCTGGATTCCGTATCAGGTACGGAATGGCAGAAACGTATTGCATCTTAATGATTTACACTGAAACGGGCGACACCCGGAGGTTTCAAGAACTCCCATTTTCCCGTAACACCGACATTTCTGGCAGCTACATCGATATGCAGCATGGCAATTCCACAGCATAACCGCTTCGACATTGTGGATTCCCGCCTCAGTTTTTTATCATTCACCGCCACTGTAATGGAGTTCTCATCCAGGAGGAACATCCATGGCTGCCTGTTCACAGCGGACGGAGCGATCCTGGCAGCTTCAAGAGATAGCTTCATCCACTTGGGCCACTGTGATTTTTTCATACCTCTGGTCGTCTCGGAAAGAGATTTACGGCGATGCATTAGACCGAAACCCGTCATTATTCTTTCTTCGAAATTCAACCGCTTCTGCGCGTAACCTATTGGTGTTATCGCATACACTCTTTCATTTTTTTGAAGGTCGACGAGTGAATCGACAAGCTCTCTCTTGAACGTTCCCCCGACCCAGCAGGTATTCAGGCTGGTCGCTTCCGCGTCCAGAACAATACCCTCGCCCATATAGCCTACCTGTTCCTCGACCGCCGGATGCCTGGAATTGCCGACAAATGCAATAAATGCTTTAGCTCCTTTGATCGTACCGTAAGCGCCGATAATTCCCTTAAACACATTATCCGGTGGTTCCTGGACAAATACGGAACGCGCACTCTCGAAGGGACGAAAATTTTCACAGACGGATTTAATCCGTTTCAGGTGATTATCTTTGGGAAGTCGTTCGTCATACCGTCTGCGGGATCTGCGTTTCTCGATAACCTTGTACCATCTTGATGCCGGTATATCCATGTAATTCACTCTTTTCAGTATTTCTGCAAAAAAGTTTATCACATTCCAGCCAAATTCGCCTGCTAAGTAAATATTCTGTATTAACCTACCTGTGTTTATCTCTCACCAAATAATTACGAGAATATGTCATTCTGAACGAAGTGAAGAATCTCCTTTGGATATCGGAAGAGGTTCTTCGTCCTGATTATTTCGGGACTCAGGATGACAGCTTATCGATTTGTAGAAATTACAACCCGCCTTCGGCAGATTTCTCGTAATGACCGAGTGGACACGTATCATTGAAGTTATTGACAAGCCCAAATATAAGGATTAGGATGTAAATCCAACATGAAATAACACTCGAAGATAAAACGGGCAGTCGAAGAAAAAAATGTCAAAATCGGCAACTAAACTCTCTATTCTTCTAACCCTACTCCATCCTAAACTTGAATATAAGTCACCTGTTCAAAAGGTGATCTGGAGTGAAAGGTCGACTTATCATGTGGCATCGCTGTTTGGAGACAAGTAAGCGAATTCATATCTAATTGTGTTTATTTAAATGGTGAATAATTCTGTCTCAAGATATAAAATCCAGACTATTATCAGGATTTCTTCGCTCATTTTATTGCTTATGTCTATCACCAGTTGTAAGGATAGAGTAGAGGAGGCTGATTTACTCACCGATACCAATTCTGAAAACCGATACATACCATTTACAGAACTTGGTAATGCGTCTCTATACTGGAACACCACCTGGTTGGATCACTCTTCAACGCTATACGATGAAATAACCGCAATCACGAAGAACTACTTCAAAACACATGAATACGTTTTTTGCGAGTTTGATTGTAATGACATGGCAGTTGATTTTTGGAAACTGCTGGTTGACAGGGATATTATATCCCTTATTGTAGTTGGTAACCTTGAAAAGTCTCATGAAACGTTTCTTGAGTGCAATCATACCTGGTTAACGGTTTATAGCGGGGAAGGGGCTGCAGCCGTCATTGATATAGCTCGTGGTAAAGTTTTTATCTGGGAGGATGTTCGCAAGACTCCTCAACTCGGTCAATACTGGGAAGGATTTGTTTATCAAAATCCTTTGTATCTATTAGATGATTTCAGAGAACGATGGTAGCCTTTCCGTAATCCATTTCAAAGGAGGTTAATATGTAAGTTGTATATATTACCAAGAAGCATTACTTCATATATCTAATAAAATTAATCACTATGGAGGGTAATTAATAATGAAGAACATGTTACCTACAAGATTTGTACATAAAATGTTTTTTCTTTTCATTACCTGTTTCCTCACATTAACGTTACTGGTCGGCTGTAACGGCAAATCAACTGATACAACCCCGCCTTCCGAAGATGAAGCTGCGCAAATTTCTGAAGAACAGGCTGAAGGAATTGTCAAAGAATCTGTTGAGGAATTGGATGAGCCCGTTGTATCTGACACATTACCTGGTAAAACAGATTTTATAGATACAGATCAATCATCTGAGGTTGGTGCCGTATTAGGTTCCCCGGCATTCGATATGTTCTTAAAAATAGAAGGCGTTGATGGTGAGTCTACTGATAGCGCTCATGGACAGTGGATAGAGATCCTCTCCTTCAGTCACGGCGTTTCACAGCCAGCTTCTGGTCTTACCAGCTCAGGTGGTGCCAGAACTGCTGAACGCTGCGACCATCAGGACTTTTCCGTTGTGAAAACACTCGACAAAGCTTCTCCAAAACTGGCACTCATGTGCAGTAAAGGTGAACATATCCCTCAAATAATCATGGTATTGTGCCGTGATGATGGCGACAAGTCACAATATATGGAATACAAGATGTCTGATGTGATTATAAGTTCCTTTAATTATCATGGTTCCAGGGGTGTAGAAGAACGACCAGTTGAGGAAGTTACCTTCAACTACGCCAGAATCGAGTGGACCTATACAGAGCATGATCCGATGAGTGGAAAGATCAAGGGTGATGTGAAAACTTTCTGGGATATTGAATTGAATAAAGGAGGATAGACTTCTCGAGAATTCACAGTCGTCTGTGACCAAGAAAAAAGATATATTCGTGGCAGATAAAAGCCAGCGTCAGAAATTTCGTTAATATCTACAGAGCGACAATACATTGCCTATTTATTAAACACGCAGGTATTCATATCAGGTGTGTATGAAATGGGGACTAATAAACAATTTTTACTCCATTTCATATTTGAACTGCCGTGATTCACTTTTGTGTATAATGAAACTAGGATACTTGTTGCGATGGATGATCGGAGTGTTTCAAGCTAACTGTAAAACGACAGCTATGGGAATAATGCCGCACCGTGATATAGACCGGGCTTTACAACTTACCTTAAGCTTGGATATACCATTCTGGCCTCAACTTCCCCATGTAAGTTATTACGAGGATATGTACGCCCAGTTCTCCCAGCATTTTCCCGGCATAATTGTCGATGAGGAAAACAGCCGGTTGATTTTCGAGACATCCAGGTTCGAAAAAGAACTGGAGGACTACTCGCTGAAAATGGAAGACCCGGAGGTTTTCGCTCTAAATGAGAAGTATTCCGTTGTCTATCACCGTTTTCTCGAAGAAAAACTGGATGAGCACAGTGCTGTACGGGGTCAATTGATAGGGCCGGTCAGTTTTGGCTTCAAGGTGGCTGATGAAAACAAACGCCCTATTATCTATAACGATAATGTTAAAACAATACTGTACGATTTTATAACGAGGAAGATTAACGTCCAGTATAGAGAGCTTAAGGAGAAAAACGAAAATGCATTCGTCTGGCTGGATGAACCGGGGCTGAGCTGGGTTTTCAGCGGTCTGTCAGGATACAGCGATGTTCAGGCAGCGAAAGATTACCGGAGCTTTCTAACTGGTCTGGGGAGTATCCGAGCATTGCACCTGTGTGCCAATGTCAACCTGTCCTACCTCCTGGAGATCGGAGTCGACCTGCTCTCCTTCGACGCCTACCAGATGCAGTTGATGCCGAAAGGATACGCTGATTCGGTATCCAGATTTATTAATGACGGAGGTATTATCTGCTGGGGGATAGTGCCGACCGATTCTGATAATCTAAGCGTACATACCCCTCAGAGTCTTACCGATTTGCTGATCGAATACTGGAACGTGATATCCGATAACACAGGTTTATCGCTAAAAGCGATTGCCAGTCAGGCGCTTCTGGCTCCGGCTCGATGCTGTCTGAAGAACATCGGACAGGTTGGTGCCAGTGATGATGTGAGACCGGATAAAGTCGAAGAGGTAGACCTCTCGGTAGAGGAAATCCTGGTTGAAAAGGCATTTAAGTATCTGAAGGATATTTCAGAAATCCTTAAAAACGAGTTTAACCTTACTATTTGAAATTCCTGTACTCATTTCATTGGCTGTCTGTATACACTCGAATGTCAGCGTTAAAAAATGAGCGCTGACATGATTCAAAACGCCAGCGCCGCGAAATCCAATTAAACGTTAACTAGGAAAATTACCACGTTTTTTCTATATTTACCTTACGGAAATGGTATCCATACACGGAAAAGAGAATAAACCTGGCAAATTTTGGTGGAGAACTCATTAGATAGGCGATAAACAGACTCCAGTAATGCCTTCTTCCCTTTTCTCTCAGGCCAACGAACCAGATAGACTTGAAGAACGCTTTTATCTGGTGACTTTGCACTTTACCTGGTTTCGTCCTCGGGGGTTTGTAGACTTTAAGGAAGGTCTTTATGCGCTCGTAGTATTCTCTAGGTGAATATATCGTTTCCAGTATATTCTTATATCCATCGATCAGTTTGTCGTAGTCCATTTTTGGTATAAAATTAAGCGAAAAATCCGTATTGTTACCGGTAAATGACTTATTAAGGCGGCCTTCCTGTCTGAGACGCTGATAAAGCCTGGTGCCGGTCGGAGCGTTGAGAAGTCCAACCATTGCGGTAACGATGCCACTTTTCTGGATAAAGTCGATCTGTGTCTGAAAAATAGATTCAGGATCGTTGTCAAAACCGACGATAAAGCCTCCCTGGACTTCCAGCCCGAACTGCTGGAGTTTCTTGACCGAATCTACCAGATTTCGGTTTTGATTCTGATACTTGGTACATTCCAGCAGGCTTTCGTCATTCGGTGTCTCGATACCGACGAATACCACATCGAATCCGGCAGCAACCATAAGTACCATTAACTCATCATCATCTGCCAGGTTGATTGATGCTTCCGTACAGAGTGCGAACGGGAATCGTTTACTCTTTTTCCATTCTATGAGCGCCGGAAGTATTTCAGCTTTCAGTTTTTTCTTGTTGCCGATGAAGTTGTCATCAACGACAAACAGGCTTCCGCGCCAGCCGTGTTCATACAGCGAATCCATCTCTGCAATCAACTGGTCTTTACCTTTTGTCCTGGGAGTATGCCCGTTTAGTATGACGATATCGCAAAATTCACAGTCAAATGGGCATCCACGGGAGTACTGCAGGTTCATCGACGAGTAATGCTTCATGTTTATCAGTGACCACATCGGGATTGGTGTAGTACTGATATCAGGACGTTCGTCTGAAGTGTACAAATGCCGGGCGCTGCCTTTTGTCAGGTCATCAAGGAAAGGTTGCAGTGTTACTTCAGCTTCGCCAAGGACAAAATGATCTATACCGTCGAATTCATAGTAACTGGCGGTAAACAGCGGACCTCCGGCTACCGTTTTAACGCCGAGGTGATTACATCTCTCGATGACATCCTTTGCCGATTCCTTCTGTACAGCCATTCCGCTGATAAACACATAGTCAGCCCACCTGATATCACTGTCATTAAGCCTGTCGACATTCATGTCCACCAGTTTTTTCTCCCATTTCGCAGGAAGCATCGAAGCCACTGTGAGAAGTCCCAGGGGAGGAAATGCGGCTTTCTTCGATACGAATTTCAAAGCATGTTTGAAACTCCAGAAGGTATCCGGGTACTTGGGATATACGAGTAGTATATTCATCTCACTACTCCTTTTTATTATTATTCTGCTTGTAGAGGATAGAGTGTTTTACGCTTGCCTGGTCTTCCGCGACTCTTTCGGAACTTCAATTTTTTATATTCATGCTGCTCGTAACCAAAACCATCAAGCATCCGGCGTTCGATTTTACAGTTAAGAATACGTTCAATGGAATTCACCATTTCTCTATCCTCATCTGTCACGAAGGTGAACGCATCACCATTGTGATTGACTCTTCCGGTGCGCCCAATACGGTGAATGTAGGCGTCTGTATTTTCTGGCATATCATAGTTGATGACGTGGGAAATACTCCTGATGTCAAGACCCCGAGCTGCAATATCCGTTGCTACCAGAATTTTTATCGAACCGTTGCGAAAACCTTTGATTGCGGCATCTCGTCTGCTTTGAGACAAATTTCCCTGCAATGATGCGGACTTGAATCCTGAATCCTGGAGATGCCGGGTGATACGCTCAGCCCGGTGCTTGGTACGCGTGAAGACGAGTACGGATCTGGATTCAATGCGATATAGCAGTTCTGTCAATAAAGAGGTTTTCAGATGCTGCCTGACAGGATACAGGTAATGCGATACGGTCGTTGCCGGCGCTGCGTGGCCTATTTGAACGGTTACTGGATCGTGCAGTATTTCTCTGGCGAGCTTTCTGATACTCGCCGGCATTGTCGCTGAAAACATTAATGTCTGTCTTGGCTTCAACAGAGCCTGAATTATCTTCTGTATATCGGGAAGGAAGCCCATATCCAGCATCCTGTCAGCTTCATCGATGACAAGAATTTCCAGATTGGACAGATTCACAGTACCCCTCCAGAGGTGGTCTATCAGTCTTCCCGGGCAGGCGACGACTACCTCGACTCCCCTGTTTAACTCGTTGATCTGGTTATTGATATTTGTCCCGCCGTAAAGGGTAGTGGTGTGTATGTCGGTATATTTACCCAAGCGACTGATTGAGCTGCTTATTTGCTCGGATAATTCACGAGTCGGAGCGATGATAGCGGCATTGATCTGTCTTCGAGGCATATTGATAAGGCTTTGAAGAAGAGGCAGAACAAACGCAGCCGTCTTGCCGGTTCCTGTTTGTGCCAGTCCGATGACATCTTTTCCGTTTAGAACGGGGGGGATTGCTTTCTGTTGTATGGGTGTAAGTTCGGTATACCCGAGCTCATGTACACCCTTCAATATGCTCGGGTGAAGGTTTAAATCTTGGAAGTGCATTAATACTCCTGGTAAACACTAGTAATCACGTTCGATTAAAAGAACGGTGTTGATAATGATTGACATTCTTTTCAGGCAGAGTGAGATTTAGTACCTTTGTCTTCCGCCGCTGAATCCGCCACTTCTGCGGTCACCATAACCGCCGCTTCTTCCTCTGCTGTATCCTCCGCCACTCCTGTTATCTGTGCGGGCACGGGCTTCATTTACCACGACAGTCCTGTCATTCATACTTTTCCCGTTCAGACCGGTTATTGCGGCTTGTCCTTCGGATACCGTCGGCATTTCAATGAAAGCGAACCCTCTCGGTCTCCCGGTATCCCTGTCTGTAATGATACTTATCGAATCTACCTTTCCGAATGCTTCGAATTCTTCCCTCAGGGCTTGTTCGGTCACTCCGTAAGATAGATTACCTACGTATAGTTTCATCTTTATATTTATACTCCTGAAATTATTAATTCTAGCTAATTTGTCTGTTCTTGTTATAGCAGTCGCTGCAGTACACGGGCCTGTCGCCGCGTGGTTCGAAAGGAACTTCGGTTTCTTTCCCGCATTCGGCACATACGACTGGGTACATCTGGCGACTGACACGACGGTTATTGTTTCCGTACTGACTGGATTTCCTCGCCTTACGGCACGCGGGGCAGCGCTTGGGTTCGTTTTGATAACCTTTGGACTGGTAAAATTCCTGTTCCTCAGCGGTGAATGTGAAGGTAGAACCGCATTCTGCGCACTGGATGGACTTGTCCTGAAAAGCCATTGGATGACCTCCTCAATTTAATTTTAATTCGAGTCTGGTCATCCAATTCCTGTTTGATCTGAAATGATAATGTAAGTTTGTAATAACCTAACTTAAACTAATTACATAAAGTATATCTTATTACCCTGCTATTGTCAATTTGACTGGTTAGCTGCGATGATACAGAAATTAAAGGAATTTTCCGTTCATAATAGTGTAAAATAAAAGAATAACAATAGATTAGTTACTCAGAAATAAACTGGAAGGTAGGTGGTGCAGGCACGATATGGGCGTACAGATAACAGAAACGACCCTCAGGGATGGGCATCAGTCTCTGATCGCGACCAGGATGCGAACACGAGATATGCTCCCTATCGCAGAAAAAATGGATCAGGCCGGGTTTTTTTCTCTCGAGGTCTGGGGGGGAGCCACCTTTGATGCCTGTATCCGCTTCCTCAATGAGGATCCCTGGGAAAGGCTTCGTAGCCTGAGGAAAATCGTAAAAAACACACGTCTGCAAATGCTTCTCAGGGGACAGAACCTTGTTGGTTACCGTCATTATGCTGATGATGTGCTGGATGAATTCGTTCGGCTTTCTGTCAAGAATGGTATCGATGTTTTTCGTATTTTCGATGCGTTGAATGACCTGAGGAACATGGAACCGGCAATCAAGGCTGTCAGTAAATACAAAGGCCATGTACAGGGAACGATATGCTATACCACCAGCCCGGTTCACAATAATGAAAAATTTGCCGAGATGGCGAAAAACCTTGAGAATCTCGGCTGCGATTCCATATGTATCAAGGATATGGCAGGACTTATTTCTCCTGCTCTTGCTACTGACCTGGTCAAGATAGTAAAAAGCCGGGCGAATATCCCGATCAGTCTTCATTCACACTGCTCCAGCGGCATGGCTCCGGCAAGTTATTTCGCGGCAGCCGAAGCCGGAGTCGATATCCTGGATACGGCTTTCTCAGCTTTCGGATGGGGTACTTCCCAGCCGCCTACCGAAAGCATGGTGGCTACTCTGCAAGGTACGCCGTATGATACTGGCATCGACCTTGAACTGATGTATGAAATTGGCGAATACTTTGCTTCTCTGGCCGGTAAATATCGGATGTTGTTTACTGCCGAGACCACACGACCAAGTGTGAACGTACTCCTACACCAGATTCCCGGTGGAATGCTTTCGAATCTTGTCAGCCAGTTAAGAGAACAGAACGCCCTGGATAAATACGGCGAAGTACTCAAGGAAGTCCCCCGAGTCAGAGCGGATCTCGGCTATCCCCCGCTGGTAACACCGACAAGCCAGGTGGTTGGTATTCAGGCGGTACTTAATGTGTTGCTTGGTGAGCGGTACAAGCAGGTAACCCAGGAAGTAAAAAACTACTTTCTCGGTCTATACGGGCGATCACCCGGACCGGTTAACGAAGAAATTAGAACAAAGGTAATAGGAGACGAACCGGTTATGGAAGGTCGTCCCGCAGACCTGCTGGAACCGGAGCTTGAAAAACTGTCGGAAGAAGGACATAAGCTCGGAATCATTCACAGTGATGAAGACCTGATTACCTATGCTCTATATCCACAGGTAGCTGTTAAATTCCTGCGTGGTGAATTAAAGGAAGAAGCAATGCCCTCACCTGTCGAAGCAACGTCAAAGAGCTCGGGAGTAACCGATCTCCCGGTGGAATTTGCCGTAGACGTAGACGGCGAAGTCTTTAACGTAAAAGTATCCTCCATCATGAGTAAAACAATCAGTGTCGAAAGCCCTCAGAAACCTCAGGAAGTTCCTGAAGGTGCGATCGTTTCAAAAATGCAGGGTATGATTCTGGCGATAAAGGTAAAAGCTGGTGATAAAGTCAAGGAAGGCGACGTCCTGCTAACCATTGAAGCCATGAAGATGCAGAACAACATCGTTGCTGAATATGACGGAACTGTAAAAGAACTTTTCAGTTTCCAGGGCGAGGTTGTAAATGCCGGAGATATATTGATGGTGGTGGAAGCTGATGATAAATAAGGTCCTTGTTGCCAACCGTGGTGAGATAGCCATTCGCATAATGAGGGCCTGTCGTGAACTCGGTATCACCTCCGTATCGGTCTACTCTGAAGCAGACAAGGATGCGCTCTTTGCAAAATACGCCGACGAATCTATATACATAGGACGAGCGCCGGCAATCGAGAGCTATCTGAATATAAACAAGATAATCGAAGCGGCTGAAGAATGCGGGGCTGATGCCATCCACCCCGGCTATGGATTCCTGGCTGAAAATCCGAACTTCGCATTTGCCTGTGATAAAGCCAGTATTAAGTTTATCGGGCCTTCCAGTAAACTGCTGGAGTTAATGGGTAACAAGATAGCTGCCCGGCAGGAAATGGGAAAAGCCGGTGTGCCGGTGGTTCCGGGTACTCAAGAGAAAGTTTCCGGTTACGAACATGCCAGAGAAATTGCTGAAAAGATAGGATATCCGATAATCTGCAAACCGGCTGGAGGTGGTGGCGGCATCGGCATGGTGATAGTCAAGAATGATGAAGAACTACTTGATGCTCTTGAGTCTTCCCAGGCGATCGCCTCATCCACTTTCGGACTTTCTGATATTTACATGGAAAAATACCTGGAGAATCCCCGCCATATCGAAATACAGATAATGGCAGATACTCACGGTAATGTGGTTCACCTTGGTGAAAGAGAGTGCTCCATCCAGCGCCGTCACCAGAAGCTGATAGAAGAATCGCCTTCACCGGTAATTACTCCGGAACTTCGATCTCGTATGGGTGAGACCGCTATCAAGGCTGGACGCTGGGTTAATTACGAAGGTGCCGGTACAATAGAATTTCTATATTCGAACGGGAATTTTTATTTCCTGGAAGCGAATACCCGCGTCCAGGTTGAACACCCGGTTACCGAAATGGTATATGGAATCGATATCGTCAAGGAGCAGATTTCAATAGCTGCTGGAAATCCCTTGAGTTTCAAGCAGGAAGATGTTAAGGCAAGAGGATGGGCGATTGAATGCAGGATCAATGCCGAGGATCCTTTAAACAGGTTTGTACCTTCGCCGGGTAAACTTAGAGGGTATCGGTCACCGGGAGGTATCGGCGTGCGTATCGACAGTAGCGTCTATACCAGGTATACCATACCACCGATATATGACCCGATGATTTCCAAGCTTATCGTCTGGGGAAGAGATCGCAATGAAGCGATCCACAGAATGCGGCGGGCACTTTATGAGTATATAATTCTGGGCTTAAAGACGAATATTCCTTTCCACAAAGCAGTTATGGAGAACGATCGTTTTATAAGTGGTGAACTGACTACTCATTTTGTAGAGAATGAAACCTCACTCCTCGAGGATATGGAGAGAATAATCGAGAGAGATAAACCGATGGAAGAAAGGCTTTCTCAGATATTCGATGAGAGAAAGAGGATTGCAGCAATCGCAGCGGCTGTGGTAGCAGGGCACCTGCCCGGAAAAAGTCCCCCGCAATCAGAATGAATTCAATAAGTGTCTTTTCACCATCTGAGATTTATTACAATAACACGCACTTACACTTTTTTTAATTTCCAGCGTCCCAGCTTGAAATACGTGATATAGGCAATTCCTGCCACGTACCGACCGATCACGATAGCCCAGCGTACTCCGAGTACCTCCATGCCGGTAAATTTCGGCAATGCCCAGGCCAGAGGTATCTGCACAACCCACATCATAACGATATTGAAAACCATTGGCGGCAGGGTATCACCGGCATTGGATATACTTTGTGCCAGAACGGCGCTGAAGCCCATCACCAGGTAGCCTGCCGTCGCGATTCTCATAAAGACAGCGGCCATTTCCACGAGATCCGGCTCTGTGGTAAATATTCCAATTATCTCCTCTGCCCAAAGCAGTATTGCCAGCGAGCCTGTGACCATGATACCGGTTACCACCGCCGATGCCATCCATCCACTCTTTTCCGCCCGTTCCGGCTGGCCTGCCCCGAGGTTCTGACCGACAAGAGTCCCCGAAGCTGCACCAAGTCCCATCCCCGGCATGAAGAAAATTCCCTCTATTCTCTGGCAAAGTGAATGTCCGGCCACTGCAAGAGTACCGAACGGAGCTATCAACCAGAGAAGCACAAGGTTGCTGAGTGATCTCTGAATATTGCTGACGCTGGATGGGATGCCTATCTTTATAGTACGCCGGATAAGATTGAGATCAATGCGGAAATTTTTTAAGGTTAATTTAAGCCTGGTTTTACCACCGAAAAGCGCCCAGAAGGCAAGAATCATTCCTCCAGTGTAAGCGATAATGTTAGCCAGAGCCGCTCCGCTGACACCCAGCCTGGGGAATATACCCCAGCCGAGGACGAACAAAGGTGCGAAAATCAGGTGGAGAACCCGGGCGACAACTCTTATTTTCATGGGAGTCTTACCATCGCCGGAAGCATACATGATAAACTCACCGATTACCCAGAACGTCATGAGTATCGAACCGGCAAGTTGAATGCGCAGATAGGTCGCTCCTTCGTGAACGACACCGGGTTCCAGCCCGAACAGAATCATCAAGGGCTCGGCAAGGATGATACCAAGTATCGACAAAGTAACCGCATAAAGCCCACCGATAATATATGACTGCTGGGCGGCATGATTAGCGCCTGCGGTATCTCCTGCACCGACAGCACGGGCTACCAGAGCTGCGGTACCGGTTGTCAGTCCGAACAGTGACGACATCAGCAGCATGACGATGATACCGGCGACGCCGACCCCGGCAATAGAGTCCGAACCGAGTCTCCCCACCCATATCATRTCGATKATCGARCCYACGCYCCAGAGAAATTCGTTGATTATCATCGGCCAGGACAGAGACACCAGGTTCTTGAATATATTGCCCTGCGTCCAGTCGCGTTCTGCTTTTGGTGTTAAACCACTCGTTGTTTCTTCTGTTTTTTTATCCATAACTACTGGTGATGTATATCATTAGATCAAAAAATCCTGTATACCTGTGCCATAACGTAAACTATAAGGTCAAATCTGCAGGAAACTCGAATACATTGAAAATACGATGCATAGTTACTGGAGTTACATATCAAGTAAGTATAGTGCCTGCACCACCGTCAGGCAAGGTTTTCCGGTTAAAATCTTTTCAGGGAGAAGTTTGTGTGTAACCTTGAGTCCTGACAATCGCATCCGACATCCGGCAGACACGCTCCATCTCCCTGACATCACGAACGCGTACGATGTCAGCACCGTTGGCAATGCCGATGGCTACGGTAGCAGCTGTGCCTTCGACTCTCTCTTTGGCGGGAAGATCCAGCACCATTTTAATAAGAGACTTGCGTGATGTCCCGAGAAGAACAGGTTCGCCCAATTCTTTCAATTCCCTCAAACGACGGATTATTTCCAGGTCTTGTTGCCATGTCTTCCCGAAACCGATACCGGGATCGATAATAATATTATCGGGAGAAATACCAGCATCGAGGGATAGCTCTATACTCTGCCGAAGCGTGGACTTCACCTCGCTCATCACATCTTCATAATGAGATGTATCACGACCGGCAGCAGTGTCATATTCACCCTTGTCTCTCTGGTTACTCATCAGGATGATTGGTACACCTTGGTTTGCTGCCAGCTCAGCCAGTCGCGGTTCCTTCTTGAGGCCCCACTGGTCATTAAGCATTAAAGCACCGGTCTTGAGCGCCTGCTCAGCTACGTCCAGTTTAAAGGTATCGATGCTGATCGGCACCGTAACTTCTCGGGATAAGCGTTCGATAACAGGAATCACCCGGTTAATCTCTTCTTCTGTAGAAATCGAATCCAAGCCAGGACGGGTTGATTCACCGCCGACATCGAGAATATCAGCCCCTTCACTGACGAAGCGTCGTGCCTGCTCCACTGCAGAGTCAACATTCGTTATCCCGTCACCGGAAAAGGATTCAGGCGACATGTTGATAATACCCATAACATAGGTGCGTTTTCCCCAGTGGAATTCGGTGTTTCCACACCTGGTGATACCTGTTTGAGTCATCGATCAATCACTCAGCTTGAGTTATTTTTCGTCTGTCTTTCTTTACTGACTTCTGACACATTTTATCAACGTAACGTACTGCAGGCAAATACGGGATAATCCGGTCTATAATTGTCTTAATACTAGACGGGTGGTACAATCAGGCTGGTTTCCGAGCAGAGCAGACTGAATCGATAAGGGTAAAATGAAAGGGGGAAGGTATCGATGGATGAAGGAAAATACGCGAAATATATGGTGACAGACCTGAAAATACCGGAAGAGATGCAGGCTGGTGCCGCCGATTATGCCAAATGGGCGACGAGGATACTCTGGTTGGACGAAGACGTGGTGCCTGGTTCTTTTCAGGTCAACTGTTCCTGGTACAGGAAACCTACTGAAACGCCTGCAACGACTCATACCCATGATTACGATGAGGTGATCGCCTTCTTCGGCGGTGACCCGGATAATCCGAACAATCTCTACGGAGAGGTGGAGTTCTGGATCGAGGATGAAAAGTATATTCTCAATAAAAGCACCCTCATCTTCGCCCCTAGAGGAGTAAAACATTGTCCTTTACAAATTCTGAGGGCAGACAGACCGATGTTTCATTTTACTGTGGTAATGGGCGGCAAATATATGCCAAAACCTGTCGATGAGGTAAAACCAGCCATAGACGGAAGCAGACCAGAAACGTCTGAAAGAAACTATGAGAACTATATCCTCCAGAAACTGAGAATGCCTGAAGGAAAGATGCCTTCTGCTGAATACAGGCAACGAGCGACCAAGGTACTCTGGATGGACGGTGAAAATACTCCCGGCGCTTTTAACGTCAATGTAACCTGGCTCTGGAAAGCCACCGATTTCAACCATGATGAAGCCCACAAGCACGATTATGATGAGGTTATCGGTTTCTTCGGCAGCGATCCGGATAGGCCGAACGACCTGAATGCTGAAGTGGAGTTCTGGCTTGGTGACGAAAAATACATCCTGACCAGGAGTACTCTGCTGTTTATCCCGGAAGGGCTGACTCACTGCCCCCTGAGAGTACTCAGTGTCAGCCAGCCGATATTCCATTTCACCATCGTCCGCAGCGGCACGTATAAGCAGAATCTGATCACGGAAAAGTAATCTATCCGAAAAACAAAGGATTAACGAACCCGCGGATGGAGTATTTAGAGATGATAATAAAGGAGGAAAAAGAGTAATGGCTGAAGGTAAATACGCGAAATATTTCAAACCGGCGCCGATAAAAAGAGTACTGCAGGATGGAGAAAACGCTCCCGGGTACAATTTCCCTTCGATATACGCTCATGACGGCGAAACAGGAGCCAGTCATACGCTTGGGTTTCATTATATGACGGAACCTTACACAGATGTGTATCCTCACTCTCACGACGGTCACGAGGGACTTCTTTTCATCGGTGGGAACCCGGAAAACATATATGATTTCGATGCAGAGATCGAACTCCAGATGGGAGAAGAGTGCGAACCGTATACCATTACCTCGCCGACCCTGGTCGATATACCGGCCGGGCTTGTACACGCTCCTCTTATTTTCAAAAGGGTAACCAAACCGGTTTTTTTCCTGGAAGTGACACTCGAACCCGAAGGGAAATACAAAATGATAACTCCGGATGGAAAAAATACGTAAAAAACCTCTATGAGTCAATTCAAGGTCAATTCGAGGTAAGGTCAATTCGAGGTATTGACAATTCAGAGAATATTCTTTACACTTCAAGCCAATATAGAAAACAAATAGCTGCCGTTTCACACCGACCCTGATAGGAGCTGTGATTTGACGGAAAAGGTGTTGGAAACTTCTGAGTTCGTGCGGAAGTTTCCAACACCCTTTTCTATCCTATGTGAATATTTTATCGATCTCTAGAATAATTTCAAGTATATGAGTATCGGTAGAAGGAGGTGTTATTGGCAAAACTATACCAATATGCCAAGAAATGCTATTTGTGGAATTATGATAAATAACTCATATTGAGTGGATTGTTAAAGAGGAGGTAATAATCCAATATGATAAAAAAAGGTATTTTATTACTTACATGTTGCTTGATGATGCTGTCGACAATGATGATATCCTGTGGCGGAGCTGAGGAAGAAGAAGTACAAGAACAAGAAGGTCCCTATGGTACAATTACTATCGCTTCAACCGATTTCGGTGTCGAAGCTACCGATCCTACCCTATTCGAGTCGACATGGAGCTGGTATTATTGCGACTCCCTGATCGCGTTCGACGAAAATGGTGAATATGTCGGCGAAGTAGCCGAATCATGGGACTTAGCCGATGATGGCGTTACCTGGACCTTCAATATCCGCAGGGGTATGAAATTCCACAATGGTGATCCGGTTACCGCCCATGACGTCTTATTCTCCATGGAGAGGTTCACCTCTGAAGAATCCAAGAATCCCTGGTCTCCCGGCTTACGTGATAATCAGGCTTCGATGAGAGTGGTGGATGACTATACCTTCGAGTTCGTTACCAAGAATCCCGAGCCACCACTTGTCGACTCATTCTGCTGGGTTCGTATCCTTCCCAAGAAATACTTCGAGTCAGTGGGAGAAGAGGAATTCCGTCTTCATCCAATGGGTTCCGGGCCCTGGAAATTCGTGGAGCATGTTCCCGAGACAAGTTTCAAACTGGAAGCGAACATAGAATACTGGAGACAGGACCACGTCCCTGCATTCCAATATCTGGTAGACCTTCAGGTCCCTGAAGAGGCAACACAGGTTGCCATGTTGAAGAGGGGTGAGATAGATATACCTCTAGGTCTCACAACAGACAGGCGTGTAGACCTGGAAAATGAAGGCTGGCGAACACAACAGCAAGGTATGCCTGCGCCACAGATTCTTGCATTCGTGGCACCCCATTACGAGACAGCCGGCCCGGTACACGATATACGTATCCGTAAGGCTCTCTCCTACGCTATAGACCGTGAGGAACTATGCGAAACCTTTTACCGGGGGGAGGCAGAGCCGGGTGGCCGGTTTTTCCTTATTCCCGGAGGTTATGGTGTGACCGATGATTTAATAGAGCCGGATAAGTACGATATTAACCTGGCGAAAAAACTCATGGATGAGGCAGGCTATCCTGATGCCTGGGACGACCCGATAATCCACTGCTTTGTAACTGCTGGACCGGGGCTTGATTTCTTCCAGGCGGTACAGGGTTACTGGGATAAAGTCGGACTCCAGGTAAAAATAGAAGTCGTAGAAGCGTCTGTTTGGATGGCTTATTTCTTCATGCCGCAAGGTATTGAGCCGGACGCAACCAATGTTGGCTGGATCTGGGCATGGACCGGAGGCGCTTTCAACGGGACCTACTACTGCCGGAATATGTACACCTCCTATGGCGTACACCAGGCAACAAAAGACCCGGCTGTTGATGCACTCTTTGATCAATATATTGTAGAGCTTGATCCTGGCAAAGCGAAATCGCTTTACACCCAATGGCAGAGAGCCGCCAAAGAGCTGTACACCAGTTTCGGTATCGCCTTTATCTTACCCAAGATTATCGTCAGCGACAATATAGGCGAGTTCACCGTTAACCCGCACATGAGCTTTATGGACGCCGCCTGCGGAATCAAGCATCCGAAATAATCGTAATCTAAAAACAGTCTTCGAGGGAGGGTGACCTCCCTCGAAGACATAATATCAATATAGGTTAAATTCTTCATTAAAATAATTGGTCATCTATTTACCGGTGACACATGCCTATGACGTACGCTAATATAAATGAATTGATAGAATAGAGATGTATGATACTTCTTGTCACAACGAGAACTATGTTAAGGTAAGATACTAGATGACACGATATATTATCATAAGACTCTTACAGAATATCATTGCGTTATTCGGAATTATTGTCATAGTCTTCTTTCTGGTCAGGATCTCAGGAAATCCTGTAATGTTCATGGTATCCCCTTTATCCACCCAATCAGAGATAGAAGTTTTACAAAAACAACTGGGGCTGGATAAGTCATACGGCGAACAATTCTGGATCTTTTTAACCAATCTGGTACAGGGTGACTTCGGGGAGTCGTTTGTAAAAAGAGTTCCCGTTAACGACCTGATTGGTCAAGCTTTGCCAAATACCCTGAAATTGGGGATACCCTCTTTTCTTATTGGCACCTTTATATCCGTCATGCTGGGTGTGCTGGGAGCTACCAGGCGTGACTCGATTCTTGATAACGGAGTGAAGTTCTTGGCTGTTCTGGGGCAAGCGTTGCCCAACTTCTGGCTGGCGATAATGGCTGTGCTGGTATTTTCCGTTTATCTTGGATGGTTGCCAACCCAGGGCATGGCTACTCCAGCCCACTACGTATTACCGGTAGGATCGATGGTATTTTTAATGCTGCCCGGCATGATGCGTCTGGTACGATCAACCATGCTGGACGTACTCGATAGCGAATATGTCAAGCTGGCAAGAATCAAGGGACTTCCTGAACGGACTGTTATCTGGAAACATGCCTTGAAAAATGCCTTGATATCACCCTTAACGGTGGCCGGTTTAATGCTTGCAGGAATAGTGAGTGGTTCCATAATCACGGAGAATATCTTTAACTGGCCGGGAATGGGTAGACTGGCAGTGGAATCTGCCTTTGGTCGCGATTTCCCGGTGGTCCAGGCTATATCGATTATTGCTGCCGCCATGGTGCTGGGCATGAACTTCCTTGTAGACATTGCCTACGCCTGGATCGACCCGCAAATCAGGTATCAGAGAAGTTAAAAAGGCTAATCGATAGTGATAGCAGGATTGTTTAAAAGAAACGAAGAAAAGCAATATCGGGGAATGACTCGATGGGGACGGATTTTAAGAAATCTGGGGATGATTCTACCTGTGATTGTACTTACCTTACTGATCGTTACTGCGATATTTGCCGATGTTCTGGCTCCTTATCCGTATGACGAAACCTCACTCCCTGAAAGACGGATGCCGCCTGCATGGGTTGAAGGGGGATCATCCAAACATTTCCTGGGAACAGACACACTTGGTAGAGATATATTAAGTCGTGCTATTTACGGAGCGAGGGTATCCCTTAGCGTTTCATTACTGGCAATAGCCATTACTGCCATTATCGGTACGGCATTAGGAATATTTTCAGCCTACATGGGAGGGCGCATCGATGCCTTTGTTATGAGGGTGGTTGATGTAGCTTTATCTTTTCCACCTCTTCTCCTGGCGATATTGATTGCTGTCAGTCTAGGACCGGGGTATTTTACAGTAGTATTTGCTTTATCAGCCCTTGGCTGGGCTGGTTACGCGCGTGTCATACGTGGTGAATCACTTAGAGTACGTAATTCCGACTTTGTTGCGCAAGCCGTAATAAACGGCGTACCTGCATGGAGAATTATGCTCCGGCACATTTTCCCTAATACACTCAATGTTTTAATTATTGGTATAACTCTTAACGTAGGCACCTTTATTCTGGCTGAATCGGGAATGAGTTACCTTGGTATCGGTATCCCACCGCCGATGCCTTCATGGGGATCGATGGTAGCCGACGGTAGAAATGACCTTGATAGAGCCTGGTGGATTTCCACCTTCCCGGGAATACTTATCGGGATGGTCGTGATGTCGGGTAACTTCCTGGGAGACTGGCTCCGTGACAAACTGGATCCCAGACTGAGACAATTATGAATCAAATTATTCTTCAAGTTGAAAACCTGCGCACCTCTTTCTTCACCCGGATGGGTGAGGTAAAGGCTGTGGATGGAGTAAGTTTTACCATCCATGAGGGCGAAACTTTTGGCCTCGTCGGAGAGTCAGCCTGTGGTAAATCGGTTACAGCGCTGTCTCTGATGCGCTTGCTTCCGGAACCAGCTGGACAGATAGTCGGTGGGACGATTGTCCTTGATGGCATAAACATACTTGAATTAACGAAAAAAGAAATGATAAATATTCGGGGCGAGAAAATATCGATGATTCTCCAAGACCCGATGACTTCACTTAATCCGGTTTATACGATCGGTGATCAGATTGCTGAGTCGATACGACAACATCAGGGAATTCAAGACAAGGATGAACTGTTTGACGAAGTTGTATTAGCCCTGAGGTTTCTAGGAATCCCGGCTCCAGATCAACGTATTCATGATTATCCTTTTCAGATGAGTGGTGGTATGCGTCAACGGGTGGTAGGCGCAATTGCCATGTCCTGCCGACCACGTATACTCATTGCTGATGAGCCTACTACCGCCCTTGATGCCACCATACAGGCTCAATATCTGGAATTGTTTAAAGATATACAGAAACAGACGGATATAGGGATTCTATTCATTACCCATGATTTTGGTGTCGTAGCCAGTATGTGCCACCGGGTTGCCGTAATGTACGCGGGTAAAATACTGGAAACAGCCACTACAAGCAGGATATTTAAAAATCCATTACACCCATATACTGTAGCTCTTATTAACTCTGTGCCGCGTCTGGACCAGGATATTGACAGGCTTTATTCCATTACCGGTCAACCTCCATCACTTTTAAATTTACCACCCGGATGTCGGTTTGCACCTCGCTGTCCGGATGTGATGGATATTTGCCGCGAGCAATATCCTGAAGAAAAAGAATTAGGTAATGGACATACCGTATCTTGCTGGAAAGTGACTTAAATTATGGCAGACATATTACTTGAAGGTAAAAATCTTACCAAATATTACCCGGTTACCAAAGGCCTCCTTCAGCGTACCGTCGGGTACGTTCGGGCGATTGACGGTATATCATTTACAATAGAAGATGGAAAAACTCTGAGTCTTGTAGGAGAATCGGGCGCCGGAAAGACTACTGTTGCCAAGATGATCTTGTTACTGGAGAAACTAACTGCAGGTAATATCCTTTTTGAAGGTAATGACGTTTACAGATATTCCAAATCGCAGATCAAAACCAAATATCGTCAAAGAGTACAGTCAGTGCAGCAGAATCCATGGAGTTCCATGAATCCAAGAATGCGGATAAGAGATATTATCGGGGAGCCGTTAGCAGTTAATACAAAGATGTCTAAGGTACAAATTAGGGCAAGAGTTGCCGAACTTCTAGAAAATGTCGGGCTTTCACCAAATCAGGCGAGTTACTATCCGCATGAATTTAGCGGAGGACAGAGACAACGGATTGCTGTAGCTCGAGCTCTGGCACTGAATCCCAGTCTGGTGGTGCTGGACGAGCCGGTATCGGCTTTAGACGTATCGATACGCGCACAGATAATGAATTTACTTAAGGACCTTCAGGATCAATATAACCTGAGTTATCTGGTTATTGCCCATAACCTAGCGACGGTTCGATTTATGAGCCATACCGTGGCAATTATGTATCTTGGACAGATTGTGGAATATGGTAAAACCGATAATGTGTTACGAAGCCCGTTACATCCTTACACGCAAGCGTTAATATCAGCATCAACTCTTACACTTCCCGAAGACCAAGAACAGGGAGTAGAGCCGATAGTGTTGTCTGGAGAGATGCCTTCACCCTTAAACCCTCCGCCTGGATGTCGTTTCCATACCCGCTGTCCGGTTGCCATGGATATATGTAGAGAGGAAATCCCTGAATTTAAAGAAGTTAATAACAGGTTTGTCAGCTGTCATTTACACACAGAATAAATATATATCGTATACAGAATTGACAACAAGTCGAAGAGTTGATAGTTGAACTTGCGGTAGTAATCAAATAGTAAATACTGGAAACAAAATTCTGAAATCCATCTTTTAAATAATTTTCAGCCTATGTCAAAGGCTCAGTAGATATCTTAGTTATCCTATCTCCAATTCTACTACCTATAGCTGGTTGTAGCCATCAGTATATCGAAGAAGTCACACTGGCTGAATTGACTGCCGATCTCCTTAAATATAATAGTAAAGAGATTACCATTGAAGGATTCTACTAGTTCCATCCAAGTGATCTTTCTGGAATGGTCTCGGCTACCAAATCAATAGCATATAATGTCACATTCACTATTTGAGTATATCGTTAATTCTAGTAAAATTCATACAATTTAGCAGGTTGCTCATTTTCTATGGTGAACCAAATCAAACTGGACTTCATCAACAATTCTTTCACGATTGATATTTTGATTTTAATAGTGCAAGAATAGAGAGTACCTGTACAGGAGGTGAATCTAAATGGAGAATACCAAATATGGGAAGTACGTATTAAGAAAATCGGTGACCAAACCTGAACCGTGGCCTACTATGGAATGGATTGGTGAAACCGATTACCAAACAAATGTAACGTTTATGATAACCCGCGTCATGGAACCCTGCGAGATGGAGGAATATCCACACTCACATGATTTCGACATGTATCTCCATTTTGTATCATACGATTATGAACATATGGATGAACTGTTCGCTGAGATAGAGATAGGACTTGGCGAGGAACGGGAAATGCATACCATCACATCACCTACAAGTGTATATATCCCGGCTGGACTGGTACACTGCCCTCTGATTTTTAAAAGAGTAGATAAACCTGTCATTCTATTCCATACAAGTATCGCATCCAAATATATTGCCAAAAAAGAAGATCACGGCAAGAGCTGATTTTTGAATAAAGGTTAAATAAGCCATGAATGATCTGGTCACGAATATCCAGGGCTATTCTATCCATGACGGTCCGGGAATAAGAACCGTTGTCTTTTTCAAAGGATGCGGACTCGAATGCCAGTGGTGCAGCAATCCTGAATGTATCTCCCCGCTTCCCGAAGTCGGACTTGTAAAAAGGCTTTGCACGCAATGCGGTAAATGTTCCGAAGTCTGCCCTACAGGAGCTCTGGTATTCGGAGAAAATGAACTCCCTCTCATCAACCGAAAACTGTGTACAGGATGCGGTCAATGCAGTGAAGCTTGTACATATCACGCCATTGTTCACTATGGGAAACAAATGAGTGCCGAGGAAATCTACGATATTGTATACCGTGATAAGATGTTTTACGATTCATCGGGCGGTGGAGTAACGGTTTCCGGTGGTGAAGCGTTATTGCATCCTGAACTGGTACGTGACTTATTTAAAAGGTGCTGTGATGCCGGTATCCATACCTGTATAGAGACGTCCGGCTATGTTCCATCATCCTCGGTACTTGCGGTACTCCCCTACACAGATTATATCCTCTTCGACCTGAAGCACCTCGATTCGGAAAAACACCTTCGGTACACCGGCAAACCTAACGAACTGATACTTGCCAATGCTAAAATAGTGAATGAAAGTAATGTAGAGACTCTGTTCCGCATGCCGTTAATACCGGGGATTAATGATGACATACAGAATGTTCAAGACACGGCAGCTTATTTACACAGCTTGGGAAMTRRTGCCTGTCGKATWGARTTAATGCCATACCAYCAGCTYGGGAAAGGYAAATATGAATCTCTRGATARRGAGTATYGYCTTRATGATATTTCYGTWCAYSAACCWRAMCAGATWGAAGAAGTAAGAATGGCTTTYAAGWATNYAGGNTATTACCTGTATGATATCAAAGTAATGAACGATATAATGYAAAATATGGATWKYRTAACTCCRRAAGGGGRTAATTATGGCYWCTGAAAYRATRMYWGAYRAGGTWTTATTAGACCGRATYGATAMAYTRCARYTGRGYGATGRWCTYTTCCGMYTRAAAGACGCCATGTTCAGCRCTCCAAGAATAATATCCGTYGACCGKATCAAACTGGCAATGGAGTCCTGGAAGGAAACAGAAGGCGAAGACATTGAACTTCGTCGCGCCAGGATGTTTAAGAAAGTCCTGGAAGGAGCCCCTATCGAAATTCATGATTTCGATATTATTGTGGGCAGAGAAACCGAACATCTCATCGGAGCGCCGATCTTCGTTGACGAAACAGGGGACTCGATTCCGGGTATCTGGGACGAAGGTGAAACCCTCAGCCGCGGCATGATACTACTAGGAATTAAATCCAAAGAAGAGAAGGATATCTTGAGAGAATGTTCCCGCTTTTTTGCCGGGAAGACAGCACCCGATCATGTAAAAGCCGAATGGCAATCGATCGTGGGAACATGGGCTAAAGATATCACTGACGCGAAAGGCGCCGATCCCACTCCTGATTCCGGCTATTTCCCGGGTATTACATGCAGAGGTATGTGGGAGAGACTTCTGTCCAGGGGAATGCGCGGTCTGATTGAAGAAGCGAAAGACGGTATCAGACGCTTCAAAGAGATGAAAGAGACCGATATAAATAAGTTCTATTTCTGGGAATCAGCGATCATCGTGTGCAAGGCGATGATTCAATACGCCCACAGGTACGCAGAACTGGCACGTCAGAAAGCAGAAAAAGTATCCAAAGCCGCAAGACGAGATGAACTTATTGAGATAGCCGAAATATGCGAACGGGTACCGGAATATCCTGCGCGTTCATTCCACGAAGCTCTCCAGTTCATGAACTTCATAATGGTTGGCAGAGGGCTCGAAGCGATGTATCCGCTGCTTGTCGGCAGGCTGGATCAGTACCTGAATTCATATTTTGAAAATGACATCGGAGAAGGAAGTTTGACACTGGAAAGGGCTGCGGATCTGCTGGGAAGTGCCTTGATACTCTGGGGGATGAAAGTGGTCGCACCGTCGGGTGAGACCCAGGAGGAAACTCACCAGTTCAGCTATAGTATCAACAGTCTCAATCTCGGCGGTGTAAATACCAAAGGTGAAGATGCCACTAATTCCTTGAGTTACCTTGTTCTCCATATTATAGGTTTGATCAAGCTCTCGTCTCCGACCGTCCTGCTTAACTGGCATGCTCAGACGCCACGCCGGCTGCTGCGAAAAGCCCTCGAAACTAACTATAAGACAAAGGGAGGTATACCACTCTTTGAAAACAGTGACCACGTAGTGGCAAGTTTTATTAATGACGGAATACCTGCTGCAGAAGCGAGGAACTGGTACGGTCAGGGTTGCGTCACTCCTATTCTGCCTACGAAAATCGATCATAATGGCAGTGAGGGCAAGGGGGCAGTTAATATTGCGCTCATGCTGGATTTAACACTTCACCGTGGCGTATCGCAGATTACCGGAAAGAAAGTTGGCATAGATGTCGGAGATCCGCGGGAGTTTAATACCTTCGATGAATTATACGAAGCATTCAAGAAACAGTGTAAATTTATAGTTAACCGTGTCATGTGGCTGGGCACTCTTGCCCAGAGTATCGAACCGCTCTATCTGAGGTTCCCATTTAACTCCGTCGTTGCCGGGCCGAATTGCATGGGAAAAGGTCATGACATTTTAATCACCGATTCAGACCACAGTTACGGCATCAGCGACCGGGCTATCGTTGATACAGCTGATTCGTTGACCGCTATCAAGAAACTGGTGTACGAAGACAAACAATTAACTATGGACGAACTATTGCAGGCTCTGGATTCCAATTTTGCCAGTCAGAGAGGTGAAGAAATAAGGCAGATGTGCCTGGCAGCACCCAAGTTCGGGAACGACATCGATGAAGCTGATTTAATGGTGCGGGATGTTGGTATCTTCTCTGGAAGTGTAATCATGTCCTACCTCAATCCGTTCGACGTGCCGTGTAAAATCTCCCGCGAAGGATTGTCCTGGCACTTTTTTGGCGGTCTGGGTGTAGGTGCGCTTGCCAACGGCCGTAAATCAAAGGAACCTCTGAATGACGGCTCGATATCTCCGATGCGTGGTATGGATAAACTCGGACCTACCGGTGTAATGAGATCGGCCCTCAAGGCAGGCTTTAAAGAGTCATACGCTTCCTGCCTGAACCAGAAATTCTCCGGAACCGTAATGCAAAGTCCCGAAAGCCGGGAAAAACTGGCTGACCTGACCGAAACCTTCTTTCAAAGCGGGGGGCAGCATATCCAATTCAACCTGGTCGATACGGAAGAACTACTCGATGCAACAGCACATCCTGAAAAACACCGAGACCTGGTGGTACGGGTGGGAGGATTCAGCGCCTATTTTGTGATGCTGTCGCCGGAAATCCAGAACGATATTATATACAGAAGTACTCAAGGGTGTTAAAAGTTTTACAAGCAAAAACCAGTTGAATAAGCACATTGAATAGTGATTATATTAAACTATATAAAACAGGAGATGGAAAGATGGCAGAAACAGACAAGGTTTATAAATGTCTTAATCCTGTCGGGATAGAATTGCCGGTAAAAACCTCCCCGCTGGCTCCTCGTCTCGATACGCTGGATGGTAAAACGATCCACTTCAGCATCACTGGAGAGCCTGATATCACAATAGCGCTCGATAAAGCTTTAAAAGCAAGATATCCGAACGTGAACTGGACCCAGAAAAAGTCTTACATGCCGATGCCGGTCTACCTGACAGATGAGGAGATGAAGACTACCGATGCAGTGATACTCGGGGTTTGCTGGTGAAGTGGTGCTGTATGGGGGCAGTTGCCTTACATAGCCAAGCTTGAAAAAGCAGGTATTCCCACCGTACTTATCGATCTGGAAGACCAGCATGAAATGGTCAAACAGGAAGCGCTTGCGGCCGGTGTTCCTAATATCAGATTCCTACCTGCCTCCAGGACGATTCCCGGCCCGGAAGATGTCGATCTCTGGATAGAACCGATGCTCGAAATGCTGACAAAACCCTTAACCGAGAAGGAAAAGGAAGTAGGCATGCACAACCCATCCCAGGACAGGATCTTGTTCGAAGGTACTCTTGATGAAGCTCAGGAATTTTACCAGCAGACCAGGTTCGTTCCTGAACCGTGTAATGCACCAATCTCAGTCTATACGGATGGACTGCCTATAATTATCCCTACCGAGGAACGTGTAGCCGAGATGTTGAAAGGTACCAGTCATAAACCTGAGGATCTTATCACCTACAAGTCTGAACGCACCGGCAGGTTCGACAGGAGAATCGAGCGAAGCGATGTAGTACGATTCCAGCCCAGGTTATTTACGGCTACGGTGGAGAAAGTTGCTATTAACGCCGTAATGGCCGGATGCAAACCGGAACATCTGCCTGTAGTTCTGGCAATAGCTGAATCCGGAGTGCAAACCGGCACAACGGTATTTAACAATCAGTGGATGTGTCTTAGTGGCCCCATTGTTAAAGAAATCGGGCTTAATACCGGAACCGGAATGATGGGCCCGGGCAATCCCGCCAGCATGGCGATTGGTCGCGCTTATCAGTTAATGGCGATAAACCTCGGCGGTGCCGTCACAGGTATTAACAGGATGAGTAGTATCGGAAGTCCGATAAACCGTGTCAGCCTGGCCTTCGGTGAATGTGCCGATAAACTTCCTCCCGGATGGAAAGGATTGAATGAAGAATTCGGTTTCACGAAGGATGAAAGCGTCGTCATGGTTATGGGATCCGAAGGCGGCTTTAACGGCGCCCAGTTCTCTCCCGGCGGCTACCGAGCCCTCCAGAAAAGCGGACATGGAGGTATGGCAAGGAAACTTGGAGTAAAAGGCATCCCAGGTCCTCACAACTGGCTTGACTGGATATTGCCTGATATCTGGGTTGGTGATCGAGAAGGAGGACGAACATTCGTTATGGTCCACGAGATGGCTTATGATTTGTATAGACTGGGCTTCAAGTCAAAGGGAGAAGTGCTTGAATACATATGGAAGAAGAGTTTTGAACCATTGAAGGATTATCGTAACCGATCCTGGGTAGACCTGATGACAAACGGCTGGCTGGGCAATGAGCGGCGGTCAGGTAAACCATGGAAAGAACTCCCGGACGACTATATGGTACCGGCGGGAGGTGACAGCCCGGATGGAAGCTGCATCATAGTTTGCGGTTCCGATGAAGAAATATGCTATGAAATAACCGCTACTGTCCGTGGCATGTGGGGCATGCAACCGGTTTATAGCATCGACGCATGGAGATAGTACCAATATCTATTTCGTAAAAAATGCAGGGCTGGCATTTTACCAGCCCTGTGTCAATATATCCCGATTAATATTCGTATTTCCACAGAAGTTAAAATAAGAGATAACCTGTTAATCAATTCCAGAATTTTTATTGATCGTCTCCATAATACTGGTTGATTCACGTTTTTTAATTTGCAGACAAATAGATGTCTCAATTCTAATGATTCCATCTATCTTACCTATTTCACTTTCTATGATCCTGTATAGTTCTTCGGTGGAGTGAAGCCACCAGACAGTCCTGACGTTAAAAAGTCCACTAGCTGCACCTACCCAGGCAGCACGAGGGTGTCTGCTTAGTGCCTCTAGAACTGTTTTTATTTTTTCATGCGATACTTCCAGAGAAATGAACGCTGTTACAGGCAATCCAAGTTTTTCAAGGTTCGGGGTTGCCCTTATACTAATTATTTCTTTCTCAAGCAAATCTTTCATCCTGCGTCTGACCGTGGAAGAGCTGACATTAAGTTGCTTGGCTAGGGAAGTACTGCTGACGTTTGCGTCCTTCATTAATAGATCTATTAGTTGTGTATCAAGTAAATCCATCTCTACACCTCCATGAGCAAACTAGCACATAATGTGCTCTTTTACAAGCAATATGTGCAAGTATCGTGCAAGTATCTTGACATGGCAGTATTTAATCAATATACTTACACCCACATATTTTAACAATTTCGCGATCAGACTCTTTCCATCTTGAACCTCCGTTAACAAGGAGTTGCGTATGATGAAAAAGGGCACCAATAACCATAGTTACGATTGGTTAATGGTGTCTTTTTTTCCGCTATATCATACTGTCATTTCTTATAAACAAAGACACAATCAATAAGGAGAGAAAAATATGTATATCTGGTTCTCTGTGGAATTGACTCAATAATATCCATATGATATCGTCCTCGAATAGTAATTTATTAAAGTAAAAGGGGGAAATACTATGTGAAGACATATTTAGATATAATAAGCCACTATTACATCCTTTCGAAGGGAGTACAGAGGAAATGAAAAAGTTTATATGGTTCATCATCAGTTTTCTCATGGTTTTGTCGCTTGTACTCGCATCATGCGGCGAGAAAACAACAGACGGGACAACAAAGACAGATGAAGGAGACGATAAGGTAGTAATAACCGAAACGACAACTGGCGGAGAGACTGAACAAGAAAGGGAAGAGGCAGTAGATTCAAATGTACCGCAATACGGCGGCACGATAGTTCTTACAACAGGTACTAACTGGCAGGATTTCGACGAAGTTATCGGCAGCCCGATCACATTTAATCATCCGATGCGTTTCACCAGTCAGGAAGTATGGATCGGTGATTGGTCGAAAGGCCCGGCCGGTACGGGTGATACCCGAGGTTGGAGTCGACCTATGCTGTACAAGACCGGTGATCTCGCTGAAAGCTGGAATTTTGACGGATGGGATGCGGGTAAGCTTATCTTCAATATAAGGAAAGGAGTTCACTGGGCTCTCGATCCTGATAGCGAGGCTAGCCGGCTGGTCAACGGCCGCGAGGTGACAGCTGAGGATGTCGCCTTCTCCTTTAATCAGGTTTGTAAGACCACCACGTCCTACATCTACAGGGCTTATCCAGTCCTGAGAGAAGCCAATATATATGCCGCTGATAAATACACGTTCGTGGTAGAGGCCGCACCCCCTACTTCCCTGTGGTTTCTCAGGGTAACCGATTTCTTCCACGTGGTCCCGCACGAAGTTGTAGAGAAATACGGTAATATGTCGGATTGGGAAAACCTAGTGGGTTCCGGTCCATTCATGCTCAAGGACCTGATCGACAACAGCTCCGTGACATTTGAAAAGAACTCCACTTACTGGGCTACGAATACTGCCGAGGGCCCAGGTTTTGGAGACCAACTTCCGTATGTCGACAAGGTCAGGGTTCTCATCATCGCTGATACCAATACCAGGCAATCTGCCTTCAGGACTGGCAATATCGACAACCTGGCAGCCAACTGGCAGGACGGGCCTACCTTTATCAAAGCCTTACCTGATATCAAGTACCGAGAAAACCCGGCTTACGGATCTCCAGGTAACACTGCCATGCGGACAGACCTGGAACCTTTCAATGACATCAGGGTCCGGAAAGCTATGTTCAAGGCTCTTGATTTCAAGAAAATCGCCGAAGCCCTCTACGGACAGGGGGCACGGTGGTTATCCTGGCCTATTGGTTATTCAGAGGACTTCTTAGACGCTTATCTGGATGTTACCGATCCGGACTGTCCTGGGGAAGTGAAAGATATTTACACCTACGATCCGGAAGCGGCTAAGCAACTCCTGGCAGATGCCGGGTATCCCAGTGGGATAAAGGGCAACTGTATCGTTTTGAATAACGTCGATACCATGGACCTCTATCAAACATTACAGAGCTACTGGGCGCAAGTGGGCATAGATATCACGCTCGATCCCAGGGAGCAGGGAGCGTGGTATGTCATCCTGCAGCAGCGCAATTATGATTTCTTGATGTATGGAACAGGTTCGCCAATTACCAACCTCCATCAGGCTGCCAGCATGTGGGGCGAATCGGCGACCAATCCCGCCTATATTAACGATCCTAAGGTCAACGAAGCACGAGAACAGATGATGGCCTTGTCCGTTAAAGACGATCAGGCTGCCGATAAGATTTTCAGGGAGCTTATGAAGTACGTTCTTGCTCAGGCCTGGGTTATTCCACATCCGGGCGGGGTTTCATACAGCCTGTGGTGGCCCTGGCTCAAGAACTACTATGGTCCTATAAGTGTAGGCTACATGAACACCGATAACTGGGTCACGTGGGCCTGGGTTGACACGGAACTGAAGAGATCGATGGGATACTAGAAACTCACTTAAACCCAAGGATCTCGTGCCAGCATCGGACATGTATTTTCCACCTCATCCCGATAAAAACGGGGTGAGGTGGAGATATAGCATAGCCGCGAGAGTTGCTACGTATACGTTATATTGATTTGAATGCTGTATTAATATGGAAGGGAAAGTGTTATGCGAGCATACCTTATTCGTCGAGTCCTATTAATCTTTCCCACCCTCGTGCTATTGACCATGATCGTGTTCCTCAGCGTCCGCTTCATCCCGGGAGACGTCGTGGACTTGATCATCTCCGAGATCAACACCGAGGGAGAAATGACGTACGAAGAGTCTCGTGAGATGATTCGCGAGCAACTCGGTCTCGACACACCGATCCCCGAACAGTACTGGAAATGGGTGACCAACGTGGTCCAGGGAGACCTGGGTACATCGATGCGGACCGGTAAGCCTGTTACCGATGAGTTTCTCTCCAAAGTACCTATATCACTTGAATTGGGCATCCTTTCGATGCTCACCGGTCTGATAATCGCCATACCCCTCGGTATTTATTCAGCTATACGGCAAGATTCCCCGGCAGACTACGCCGGGCGTACATTCGCCATTTTAATGCTGTCATTACCTAACTTCTGGATCATGACCATGGTAATCGTTTTCCCCGCAATCTGGTGGGGTTGGATTCCCCCGTTGGAATACGTTCCCTTCACCCAAGACCCATCGGCGAATCTCATCCAATTCATTATCCCGGCGTTTATCATGGGGACATCCTTCTCCGGTGCCCTGATGAGATTCGTACGTACGATGATGCTGGAAGTACTCCGCCAGGACTATATTCGCACCGCCTGGTCGAAGGGCCTTTCCGAACGATCGGTAGTCTTCCGGCATGCTCTCAGAAACACCTTGATACCGATGGTTACCATCGTCGGCATGGGACTTCCGAACCTGATCGGTGGCTCCGTTATCACGGAGCAGATCTTCAATCTCCCTGGAGTTGGACGCTGGCTGTTTGACGCTGTCACCCAGCGGGATTACCCGATCATCAGCGGGATGAATCTGATGATGGCAACACTCGTCTTGGCCTGCAACCTGGCAGTTGATATCACCTATGCATGGCTCGATCCCAGAGTGAAGTACCGATAGAGAAAGGAGAAAGTAATGCAAGAAAGTGCGAGAGTTGCAGACGCCATCGGGAAACAGAGGAGACACCTTCCTTTCCTCGTCGACGTTGTTGTTAGACTGATCAAAGAAAAGCCACTTGGCAGTATAGGACTCTTTATCGTCATCACCCTCTTGGCAGCCGGTATTTTTGCTGACTGGTTGGCTCCGTATAGTTACATGTTCCAGGATCTGGATCATATTCTCGAACCTCCCTCAGCGGAGTTCCTGCTGGGAACAGATAACCTCGGTCGTTGCCTGCTGAGCCGGATCATCTATGGTGCCCGTATCTCAATGATCGTCGGTTTAAGTGTTCCCGCTATCTCTTCCGTTATGCAACTATTCATCGGAGGTCTCGCCGGCTTTTTCGGAGGTAAGTGGGACATGATTGTAATGCGCTTCGTTGACACAATGATGTGCTTTCCCGGACTAGTGATAATGCTGACAGTGGTGGCTATTATCGGCCCGGGGCTGGTCCAACTCGTCCTCTTGCTGGGAATATTAGGTGGTCTTGGCGGAGCCAACCGAGCGACGCGTAGCTACGTAATCAACATCAGGGAGAATGTTTATGTAGAGGCAGCCAGGGCGATAGGCGCGCCGGATCTACGCATCATGTTCAGGCATATTGTGCCCAACATCTTGCCACTGGTCATCGTCGGTTTCACGATGAACATGGGCGGCGCAATTCTGGCAGAGTCTTCGTTGAGTTTCCTCGGCTTTGGTATCCCACCGCCATTCCCGAGTTGGGGTGGCATGCTGAGCGGCAACGCCCGTCGTTATATGTTCTCCGCGCCCTGGATGGCCATCTGGCCTGGCTTAGCCCTGGCAATTGTCGTCTGGGGTATGAACATGTTCGGCGATGGCGTGCGGGACGTTCTCGATCCGAGACTGAGAGGTGGCCTGGGAAGTTATAGACTAAATGCCAAGAAGCTTGAAAAAGTTCTCAAGAAGGTGAGAAGCGAAGAGAATACTAGATAGGTTCGCCATTAATAGTCGTGTTCATATAAAGTGGTACGCTTTTAAGTGTACGGTAAGTTCCGTTTATTCAGAAAGATGATGAGCTATGGAGGGTCATGAAATACTAGCCTTGGCAGTATATAGTGATCCGGGATTCGAAGAGTTTTCAGGCGGTGAAATGGTGTTAAAGACCATTCACACCGCCTGCGGTATCACGTTAGATAAGGCCAAAGACAAGATCAGATGGGATATCAAAATTGCTAATGACCTGTCTGATACCGAACCTCCTACGAATGAAGAGTTGCGTGTCTACCGAGAAAAGATCGTAGTGGAAAGAAGAGTCATTCGATTTAGTCGTCGCACCAAAGAAGAAAATACACGAGATTCAAAATGAGAAAATTACCTGTTGTAATACAACAGTCTGGTAATAATACCTGTACCAGGATAGATCAAACAGAAATACTAGTAGAAGGAGATAAATAAAGTGGCAGAGAAAGTAAGATGTATTAATCCTACGGGTATTTCAGAGCCAGTCGATACCTACCCGCTGGCACCACGTCTGGACACACTCAATGGCAAAACAATACACTTCAGTATTACTGGAGAGCCTGATATCACCATTCCGTTGGAGAAGAAACTCAAGAAGGATTACCCCAAAGTGAACTGGACTCAGAAGAAAACGTACGCCCCGTCTCCTATCCAACTTACCGAAGAAGAGATGAAAACTACGGATGCCGTGATACTGGCGGTATGCTGGTGAAGTGGTGCCGTCTGGGGGCAGTTGCCCTATATAGCAAAACTGGAGAAGGCAGGAATACCGACGGTAATAGTCGATCTCGAAGACCAGCATCAGATGGTAAAACAGACAGCCTTGCGGTATGGAGTGCCTGAAGTTCGCTTTTTACCCGCTTCACGTACCGTCCATGGTGAACTGGATGTTGAAGAATTTACCGAACCGATGATGGAGATGCTAACTCGTCCCTTGACCGATAAAGAAAAGCAGAGTGGTAGGTGGGAACCCTCGCCATCCAAAAGGATAATATTCGAAGGTACAATGGAGGAGGCAGAAGAATTCTTCCACCAGACAGAATATATCGGACACCCGGTAAATGCTCCTATCGCTCTATATACAGACGGTTTACCAGTCAGGATACCCACAGAAGAACGGGTAGCGGAAATACTCAAAGGTACCAGCCACAAGCCGGATGAACTTATCGTCCACCAACAGGATCCTATGAGGGGTTCCAGAAGAAATCCCTTCCAATTCCAAAGAGAGGGAAGACCTTCTCGGAATGTTCCACCCGAAGTGCGTATGGAGGGAATGCGCCGTCGCGGAAAGGGTGACCCGGTCGAATTCCAGCCTATGGGCTGGACGGCAACAGTAGAGAAAGTGGCTGCCTGTGCGGTGATGGCAGGCTGCAAAGCCGAATACCTTCCTGCGGTACTTGCTATTGCTGAATCGGGAACCTTCATTGGAAGTACCCATACATTCGGACACTGGCTCTGTGTGAGTGGTCCCTACGCAAAAGAGATTGGCATGAGCAGCGGCTGCGGAATGCTCGGTCCCGGAAATGTCGCTAATTCGACCATCGGTCGTGCCTATGAAATAATGGCCCGTAATTTGGGCGGCGCGATACCCGGCGTAAACCGTATGACCAGCATCGGCAGCCCGTTTGAAGGAAGTCGCTGTTGTGCCGAGAATGCGGATGCTTTACCGCGCGGCTGGGACGGACTGAATGAAGAAAACGGCTACGGGAAAGACGAGAGTATTGTGATGGTCATTCCCCATGTTAACGACGGCATAAGGGGTGTTCAGTTCTCACCGGGAGGTTACCGGGCTTTCCAGAAGAGTGGTCATGGCGGTATAGCCAGAAAACTCGGGGTTAAAGGTATTCCCGGACCACACAACTGGCTGGATTACCTGATAGAGGAGTTCTGGGCAGGTAGAGAAGGCGCGAAAACTATCGTTATGGTACCCGAGATGGCACAGCACCTTTACGAATACGGCTTCAAATCGAAAGACGCGGTCTACGAATGGCTTTATGAGAAGAGTTTCATGCCATTGGAAAAATACAGGCATTTTTCATGGGTAGACCTTGGAACAAACGGGTGGATGGGAATAGAACCTAGATCCGGTAAGCACTGGAAAGAGCTTCCCGATGACTATATGGTTCCAGCGGCAGAATCTCCTTACGCTTTCTGTATTGTTGTCGGTGGTGGAGACGAAGAGGTAAGTCACCAGTTAAGTTCACCCCAACATCTTGGAATTGATCCTATTTACAGCATCGACGCCTGGAGATAAAAAGGTAGTTTACTTGGGTGAAAGGTTGTAAAAACATAAATCCCATAAATATCTAATATGGAGGGGTGTAATGAGTAATAACATAAATGAATGGCCGCTACCCTTTGCAGAGCCGGAAGAAGTCGGAGTATCTTCCGATTGTTTAGCCCGTATCGGTCCGGTAATGCAGAAATTCATCGATGATCGGAAAGATCCCAATTTCATCACCATGGTAATAAGACGTGGGAAAATTGTCCATTACGAGGCTCAGGGTTATATGCATATCGATAATAAAATGCCTGTTCGGAAAGACGCGATCTATCGACTCTGGTCGAATACAAAACCTATCACAGGTGTTGCTACCATGATCTGTGTAGAAGAAGGTCTGCTTGCACTCGACGATCCGGTCTCGAAGTATATACCAGCATTCAAGAACCAGCGTGTCCGGGCGACAGCCCCTCAGGGTCCAATGATCGGAACTCCCACGGTACCTGTCGACAGGGATATTACCGTTCGCGACTGCTTGAGAAACACTACCGGCCTTACGACGGCCCGACGCGCTCCACTGACCTATTTGAGTGAATTCAAAGATCTGTTACCTAAAACAAATCTCATGGGACCTCCAGGACTGATGCCCGCTGGTATGCGCGAAACTCTCAGTGCTCTCGCTCAACTTCCTCTCGAATTCCAGCCGGGCACCGAGTTCGAATACCAGGTAGGCTACCCGATCGCCGGTGTTGTGATAGAGGAAGCCACCGGTCAGACTCTGGATGAATTCTACCGGGAAAGGATATTCAAGCCACTCGGCATGGAAGACTCATCGTTCTACCTTCCGAAGGACAAACTCGACCGTTTTCCGACTCTATACAGCCCGGTTCGAGAAGACGGGAAGTGGGTACTTACTGTCAGTGAAAAACCAGAGGAAAGCGAGAAAGTTATCGGTCCTGGAAGCTACTTCGAAGCGGGAGGCGGCGGAGGAGGAGTGCTGTCGACTGTAGCCGACTACGCCCGTTTCGCCCAGATGCTATTGAACAACGGCGAACTGGACGGCGTGCGAATACTCTGTCGGAAGAGTGTGGAAATCATGACCAGCAGCCATACCGGTAAAATGGTATTACCACTCAGCCAGCCCGACATGGGATTCGGTATGGGAGTAGGCGTCAAAAAGGGCGGAGGTACTCCCTCATATCGTTCAATCGGTACGTACGGGTGGGGTGGAGCTGCCGGTACCAGCTTCTTCGTCGATCCGAAAGAAGAACTCATCTGTATCTGTTTTACCCAGGTCTTTATGCACCAGGTAATGGGGAATAACACATATCTGGAAGATTTCGAACGACTTGTCTACCAGTCTTTATTATAAGCATATATTCGTTTTGCATTATTAACAAAAAGGAGGTGAAGTCATGCAGGGATATTGCGTCAAATGTAGAGCTAGCAGAGAAATGAGAGATACTAAAAGCATTACCATGAAGAATGGTAAGCCAGCAACTCAGGGTATATGCCCGGTGTGTGGTACCAAGATGTTCCGTATTGGCAAAGGCTAAAGTTTCGTAACTGTTACTTGATTGATAATTAGGGTTGGATATTCATTTTAGATATATCCGGCCCTAATTCTGACCAAGTGTAGCAGATTATATATTCCAAAAATAAGAAATATCAAATAGCTATAAGCATAATGGGAAATAATGCATTATCAGCTCTCTGATAGAAAAAGACGCTAGCGTCAAATGAACGTCAGCACCGGTAATTTCGATGGTACCCCTGGTTCGACTCGAACGCACGACACACGGTTTAGGAAGCCGAAAAACGGACTGACCAACTTAAGCCATAGAATTCGTGTCGGAGGGTGATCTGTTTACGGCATAATTTTTAGGAAACCGAGTGTCAACCTCCCGGTCAATTTTGGGAAAATTATAGAAGAAATTCGAAAAGTATTCATCATCCTTATGTATTTTTCAAGCTTCATAATTTGTCTTGTTATTACTCTAACTTGTAATTACTCTGAGATAGGCACCAGGATTTCTGTCCGTTTTGAACTAAGTGGTGGTTTTACTCCCCCACACTTCCTGAAGAGATTCCATAAACAACCGGTCCAGCTCTGCAGCAGGCGCTTTCAGCTTTGGATAATTGAACTGATGGTTGTCGAATCTAAGAATCTCGGTTTCAATGAATTCACTGATAATGGAAATACGCGGCCCTTTATCCAGCTCATCCCCCCTTCGTTTTGCTTCTATCAGCCTGTTAATCTCAACCTTTAATGACGGTGACGTAATAATCTTTTCCACCAGAATCGCGAATTCAGTCGGCACTACACCCAAGCCCTGTTCAATCCAGTTGACCGCAAGTAAAGGTCGAAGAACGTAAAAATATTTCTTGACCCAAACCTCATCTCCTTTAAGGTATTCTCTATAATTACCCTGCGCCATCTGCAGGTAATGGTATGCGGTTGCACTTGGTAAATAATACGTTGGAAGAATACTTCTCAAGCGATCGGAAACCGAATATTTCTGCAGATAGACGATTGGTGAGTTAAGCCATTCGAAGAGAGGTGGATTAGATTTTCTGAAGAGTTGCAACGCCTTTCTCAAGTCCCATCCGTTGATATCAAGCTGCCCGTCAATCGGACGTTCTATCACGTCTCTCCTTTTTTCAATGGACAGGTACCATTCGAGGGGATGCAGGTATATAAACCGGACATCGTAGTCACTATCCGAGGAAGGGAATCCCCATGCCCGACTCCCAGATTCGCAAGCGTAGACAATCCTGACGCTCTCTTGGGTTTCGATATCGGCCAGCTTAGCTTTAATGATTTGTTCCACTATACAATTACCTCTATTGTGTTAGTCACTTGAAAATGAAGAAGATAGCTCTTGTTTGAGTTGGATTAGAGTTACATTGAGTGATCATAAATACTTTAAAATATGACAGTAACGACATTTGATATATTATCCTGCTGACATCTACAAGAACCTAAGATAGTAGAGGTAATCTCCCATGCTTCGCCCTTTATTGCACCCAAGAATGATAATTTCCTATATAGATAATTCTTGATGAATTAGTAATCTCGAGCAACTCAATGCCTTTTTATTTAATATAGAGTTGAGAGATTAGATCGCGTTTATCTGCCTTGGGTGAATGGAACAACCACTTGACCGCTGTCGTGAACCCAAGCTGTTCCATTATGCATAGAGATAATATAAGCTTGTTCTATTCGTTTGTAGAATTCAAAAGAATCCGTAATCCCCGCTTCGTTTTCCAAAAAATATTCTTGTATTGTCTTATAAATATGTTCTCGAGTAAATTCTATACCTTCCATAATACCTCGAATTTAAAATGCCCCATACATCACAGAACTCAATCATAACAATCCCTCTATAATAGGTCAAGTGGAACAAATATCGTGCAAATTTGAGCTAACGAGTGGTATCGTTATTGTGGGTAGGTTAGAACTGCTAATCCAAGGGGTAAAGAACATCCAAGAAAATTGTTATAACATAAGTTATCGAAGTAATCGTTAGCTGTTCCAGCTGTTTCTGAACCAGAAGATCCATCATAATATCCGTATTCACCGTTTTCCATAGATCTGTTCTCGATAAAAGTATTGTCGCTACAACCCGTTTCGGTAGTAAACCCATTATTTACACTATTGGTTGCTTCGTTTGCTTCCAGTACATTCACAGTTGAATACGCCCTAATCAGGAATCCTTCTCTGTAGTTGGAGTCAGCTTTATTTGAAACTAAATTGCATCCTGACGTGGTTGATAGGATAAATCCATAGAGGTTTTTGTTTGCTATATTATTTTCTAGAGAAACACCAGCAGAGTTATATATAGGAAAACCGGCCCATGAGTTGTTATTGGCGATATTATCTTTAACGACCGTGTTAATGGGACCATCAGCTATGTGTATTCCACCATGATTATTATTAGCCACATTTGATTCAAATATGTTACCTGAAGCATTTTGAGTAAGGGCGAAACCAAAAGAGCGAACACCCCCATTATTATTGGCTACATTATTCCTGAAAATATTATTTTTTGCTTCACCGATGTCTTCTCCCCAACAAAGGAATCCATGTCGACCGTTGTAGTTGGATGTATTGCTCAGGAATATGTTTTCAGAGCACACGGCTATGCTGAAACCATCGCTTTGATTTTTATTTGTAATATTTTCTTTGAATGTATTGTTATCAGCCCAGGAATGAATACCGAAACCAAATTTGTTTTCATTAGAACTATTCTTATCAAAGAGATTATTGGTTGATATGATTACAGCAAAACCACAATTACCGTTACCAAATGCATTATTTTCTGTTACATTACTTGCCGAAATAGACCAAAGATAGAATCCATCGTTGGTATTATTCGCAGCTCTGTTATTTTCTAGACGGTACTTGGACATTCTTTTTAAGTAAAATCCATAGTCGTTGTCATCAGCCGTATTACCTATTAGTTCGTTATGAGGGGATTTATCATCAATATAGAAACCTGCGTAATTATTATTAGCTGTATTGCCTACCAGAACGTTGTCCGATGATTTTCTTAATTCAAAACCAAACAAATTACCATTAGCTGTGTTATCTTCAAATGTATTGAAAGAAGAGCCTGACAAAACCTCAAAGCCATGCATGTTTTCACTGGCGATATTACCTTTTATCAGATTCCCGGAACAACCGCCTGTAAGTTCAAATCCGTAGCGGTCATTATTAATAGAGGTATTATTTATTATTTGATTATTTGACGAGTTGTGTAGAGATATACCATTTTCATCACATCTTGTTACATAGTTGCCCTGTATCAAGTTACCAATTGCGGTATCACATAGGTCAATACCACTAGTTGAGTGAGTAATTGCGTTATTCAGCACCTCATTACTAGTACCACCGATATTGATACCAGTTGAATTGCTGGAAGTGACGAAATTACCTTGGATTCTATTCCCGTTTACGTTTTCCCAAACACCAATACCGACTCCCGATTCTCCGTAAATGTCGGTAATAAAGTTATCGAGTATCAGGTTATTGTCATCACTTATCCCGACACCTGCGTTAAGAGAGTGTGAAATATGATTGTCTTGAATGAAATTGTTACTCGATCCATTCCAGGTAGTGATACCTTCAATAGAATTATTGATCTTATTTTGTAATATTACATTGGTATCAGAACTATTCAATACGATTGCACCCGATGTTGTAGTGTCGAGAACAACATTTCCCTGGATAAGATTTAGTGTACTATTTATGCAGTAGATCCCATTAGCACAATCGGTGACTCTGTTGTTACTAACACTATTAAAATGACTGTTTATTAATTCAATACCACGTCCTGATACCACAGTGATGGAATTTCCGTTGATCAAGTGATTACCGGGCTCATCGTAACTGCCGGTGTTCCGTAACCATATACCTCGATAACCATTATCATCTATTTCATTCTCCTCAATAATGTTTCCCTCACAAGGAACATCTAAACCAGGAGGATCAAACACACCGATGCTGGCACTCTTCCCACCCCCGTTGGTAAACACATTATTCTTTATCGTGCTATCAACCGCAGTAACAACAATTCCGCAATAATATATCTGTTCGATAGTATTATCCTTAATGATGATATCTACAGGACTATCCCCAGGATTTGAAAGTATTGAACCTGGATTCGGATAAGCATCTTTCGAATAATGGATCATGATACCTGACCAATAGTTTCGAATCCGGAATCCTTCTACTGTGACACCCCTAACCCCATTGTGGATTACTACCCCTGTACTCATTGTCGTTGCGGGATCTTCGGGATCCGTATTTGTACCATCCAGAATCGCTCCCGGGCTACCTATGAGGCTTATATCGTTTTTAGTATTATCTAGTACTACTGACTGGTAATATATGCCCGGATGAACGATGATTCTATCACCAGGATTTGCAGCATCTACAGCCTCTTGAATGGCGTCATAATCTCCTGGTACATGAATATCTGTTGCTGCCACCACAGGTGTACTTACTACAAGTGTAAGGAACAACGCTGCGGTAACTGTTATTCCTGTTATTTTTCTCACTAATTTATCCTTTTAGTATTTTAGGTTATTACAGGCAGATATGCTCCATAAAAACTACCTTCTTATGTGGACCACCACTCACGACCATCCAGCCACATATCATAAGAAACGGGTGGTGCTTTGAGTAGAAGGGAAGCTATTTCCTGGTAACAGTCCCATTCTTCCTTGCCTGGCGTTAATTCCTGTAAAACATTGGAATCTGGCGCATAAGACTTTCCTTCCATAACCACTTCACGACCATCGTTGAGATTCCAACAAAGGCTATACATATCAGAGACAATTTCAATTGTTTCGAAACACCGTGTTAATCTCGCCATTAAGGCACTATCATGTCTGAGATACCTGTGAAGCTCTTTCTTGGAGGTCTTGTGGATTTTTCCATTATCCATCTGCATCCTCCATTTCATCCCAATCACCTTGCCGAACAAAAGGAATTTTCTCTTTCGTACTAATTTAAGACGTAGTGGCGATAAATTCACAGTTGGTACCTGGTACCAGACTTTCCACCCGGTTTTAACATCGGACCCTTCAACTTGACTGTACTCATTACGGGTAAATTTGACTTGCTTGATTTTAGAATTCCCGGATATTTCTGAAGCAGTTATCATTCCCTCCTGGTGCATCCATTCAATATCTACTCCAGCTTCTGAGAGATTTTGATAAAATTCAAATTTTGTATTCCTCAAATTATCCTTTATTAGTCTCCACTGCTTATATTCCTGATCAACCAACCCCGTATGATGGATTAATAAAGCTTCTATTAAATCTTCATCAAAGTTGAGTGGGTGTAACAGAAATATTTTTTGAGCTCGTAATGATCCGTCTTCTGTTATATATTCAAGTGTTGCACAAGTAGTACTTTTTCGGATCCAACAATCTATTTCTTCATTTGTTTTGGCGCCTGCTGTTACATTCCAAATATTCCATACAAGTCCTCTTTCCATTGGGTATTCAATCGTACATTTTACGAGTCGCGATAGCGGTACTATTTGTTTTACGCCAATTCGTAGATAATGGGAATTAAGTTCAACTGTCTCTAACGCTAACTGCGGTTTTGGACCTAGGTTAGCAATTAATTGATATCCTTCCCATATAATCCAGGGGAATTTGTCGTCAGGTTCATACCATCCTTGATTTTCTAAAAACTCTATATCGGACTTAGCTTCTTGTTCCATACCCAGACGATGATAAGCAGCCGCCCGAACATAGTAGGCGTCTCTTTGTTCCGGTTTTTTACTTATCGTTTTCGTACAGGCGGCAACTGCTTCCTCGTTGTTGCCGTTTATCAGCAAGCTTCTTCCTTGTTTATGCTTTATCAACGATCGTTTTTCAGTCATTACTTCTCAATCTCTTTTATTAACTGGAGTAGTTTTTATTGACATCATTTTCATTCAATATTTGAAGTACGGGAATGGTTTATGATTGTTCTTGTTCTACATGGTCTTTAGTGTATTTAATTAACTTAGAAGCATATTCACCAAGTACTTCCCAACCTTCTGGTGGTTCCTCCCACCAGCTGTATATTATCCAGCTCATATCACTGCGAATTTTCAGCTCATATCTAGTACCATCTAACCCAGTCAAATGAGTCTCGGCAGGTATTAGTATCGGTATTTTGGTAATTTCCATAAATTCCTCATAATCAGTCATAGGTATTAAGAAGGTGCCATTCCTCCAAAATATATCTTGTTGCCCATTTTTTCTGCTTTTTTCCACATTGATGTCTCCTGAACAGGTAAGGAGTCCTACTTTCTTTTCTTCCTTTTTCTTCTCTTCGACGCCCTGCAGAAGTCGTATGGAAAGACTTGGTGTAAATGAAGGGCTGACTTCAAGTGATATTTGCATGATTCACCTCCTAAAATTATCGTTATCCTGCCAGTATGGACATCATTTTAGTTGCTCGGGTTTAATACACGCCCGATGAACAGGATGGTACCGGTCCGGACATCACGAATAAGAAACACGAACGGACGATTTACAGTTACTTTCACAGGTTCTTCGGGTTTTCTGGGGATACCTAACCCGGCGTAAGAAATACCAGTTGCTGCTGCGGCTTCTGTTCCTTCTTCATCTACGGCGATAAAGGCTTTGTGGACAGCGTCTGAGATGAATAACTCTCGATTCCCATTGATGCCTGAAAAATCCGCTTTATCGGCAGAAAAAGCTGAAGGCATACCCATTGCTGAAAGGATTTCGCGTAGTCCTACACTCATATTATATTCAAACTTAGGCATGGATAGGGCTACTTTGCGGTTAAGGATGCTATCCATAATACCTGTTAGTGTCTGCTGATTCATCGACTTTTCGAATGTGTTGAACTCTCCTTCTTTCGGCAATAGGATGACCATGGAGAGATCGGTGCGCCTATATGGCAGTCTAACCGCTTGGTAATTACTTCCTTCGCTATATCCGAAACGGTGTGTTTGCTTCATCATCTGTACTTTTATTGTGCTTCCGTCCAGCAGATAGAATTTATCTGGGGTGGTGAATTCTTCTTCGAAAGGACTGCCCCAGGCTACATTGAAATATATGGCATTGGTCAATACCATCCGCGTCAATTCATCGATAGAACCTGCAGGCAAGAGGTTTTGTATTTTATTTTCTGTCTGCTCGCTGACCCATTCATTTATGGTGAGACGAGGCGGTTCTGGTGCATTCTCAAAATCGAGAAGATATATTCCGGCTCCATAATATTGCGCTAGAGTATCAAGATACTCGGGTAGAAAGGTATAATCCTGTTGCCCCCAGATTGCATTGACAATCTTGAGACTAATTCGTTTGCCGTCTTTTCCTTTGGCATTCTCACTTCGTCGGGATAACTCTACGCTGAGACTGTTATTTGCGGCATGTAGTCGATCCTGGGGAAGCGTGATGTGGAGAGTTTCGGTTATCTCTTTCTCGGTTTGTCCTCGTGCTCCGGCATAGGTCATGGATAAAGCTTGATAGATACTATGTGGGGAAAAGAAGAGATTTCCATCCTGTTTTCTTAGAGCGTGGTATAAATCAATGGCAAAAGCCAGGGTACTTTCAGTAAAAGACTGAAGATCTTGCGCTTTATAAGAAGTAATTGTTATGCGTGGTTTGTCTGATATCGCCGCATTGATCATCTTTACCTCCTTGTTAACAATCTGCTGATTAGACATATCATGGTCCATCACCTATATCTCAAGATTTACATCCCAGTTAAACACGAAAAAATCCTCCTTATTTGAGGTTAGAGTAACTTTAAAGGTTTAACGATGGCTCTTCAGATTCTCGATTTCTTCGTATAGAGATGACGAATCATATCCAAGTTCGATAGCCCGATCCATGTCCTGCTCGGCTTCTGTGTCCATATTTAAAAGAGTGTAAGTTATAGCTCGATTAATATAGGCATCAACATACTCGTGATTAAAATCTATAGCCTTGGTGAGGTCAACAATAGCCAGGTCATAATTTCTCTGTTCAATATATGAAACACCTCGAAGGTAATATGCTCCAAAATTCATGGGATCAATCTCAATGGTTTTGTTGAAGTCATCAATAGCTAGACGATAACTACCATATGCAAATTTAATAATTCCCATATTGTGATAAGCATGACCACACTTTGGATCAAGCTTTATGGCCTTCTTAGTGTCAGCAATAGCCCTGCCATATTCACCCATGGCTATATAAAGCCTACCCCGATTGCAATAAGCACGAACATTATTAGAATCAAGCTTTATGGCTTTATTGTAATCAACAAGAGCCAGGTCATACTCACTCCTGTCATCGTAGATGATTCCCCGATTATAATAGGCTTCAGCGTATTTGGGATTAAGCTCAATAACCTTGTTGAAATCGGCAAAAGCCAGATCATTATTACCTTTACAGGCATAAGCCTGACCACGATAGAAATAAGTATCAACATGCTCAGGATCAAAGTCGATAACCCTTTTAAAGTCAGCAATAGCCATTTCATACTCACCCTTAGTGCCAAAAGCAGTACCACGATGGAAATATGCATCGATATTCTTGGGATCGAGATTGATGGCCTTGTTGAAGTCGCCGATAGCTAGATCAAACTCAACCTTGTTATTGTAGGCATTACCCCGATTATAATACGCTTCAACATACTTAGGATTAAACTCAATAACCTTGTTGAAGTCAGTAATGGCAAGATCAAACTCTCCCTTGTCATTGTAGGCAACACCCCGATTATGATAGGCATCAACGTACTTGGGATTAAGTTCGATGGCTTTGTTGAAGTCAGTGATTGCCAGATCAAACTCTCCCTTCATGCCATAAACACCACCCCTATGGTAAAAGAATTTAGCACTCTTGAGATCAAGCTCAATGGCTTTGTTGATATTGGCAATAGCCAGGTCAAACTTATCTTTATAGCCATAGGCAACACTCCGATTATAATAGGCTTCAGCGTACTTGGGATTAAGTTCGATGGCCTTGTTGAAATCGGCAATGGCCAAGTCATGTTCACCCTTAATATCATAAACAGTTCCTCGAAGGTTGTAGGCATCGGCATACCTGGGATCAATCTCAATAACCTTGCTGAAGTCGGTAATAGCTAGGTCATACTCGCCTTTATCATTATAGACATTACCACGAATGTTATACGCATTAATATAACCCGGATCAAGCCCAATGGCTTTGTTTAAGTCGGTAATAGCCAGGTCATATTCTCCTTTTATATAACAGATATGACCACGATTATGATAGGCATAAACAAGCTTGGGATCTAGCTCGATAGCTTTGCTATAGTCAGCGATAGCCAGGTCATATTCTCCTTTTAGGTAATAAGCCTGTCCACGAGAGAAATACCCAATAGGATCGTTTTGATTAAACTCGATAATTTTACTGTAGTCGGAAATAGCCAGATCGCACTTACCTGCGTCACTATAGGTATTACCTCGACAATAATAGGCTTCAGTGTACTTGGGATCAAGTTCAATAACCTTGTTGAAGTCAGCAATACCCAGGTCGAAATCGCCTTTATTGACGTAAGCCATACCTCGATTATGGTAGGCATCAATATATTCGGGAATTAGCTCGATAATCCTGCTAAAATCCCTAATAGCCTGGGCATAATTACCTTTATAAGAGTAAAGCTGACCACGTTTAAAGTAACCATCAGCAAAATTAGGGTTATGTTTTATGGCTTTCGAATATTCTGAGATAGCCTTGTCGACATTTTTTTCTTCGGGGACGGAATTCTGTTTTGACAAAATTGATTTAAATATATTCATCATTATGTAATCCAAATATCACTATTAATACCTTTATTGACTGCCCACAAAATTATGACAATCACGAAATCTCTATCCACAGGATCACCTCCTTATGCACTATCTGCTAATTAAAAGTATTTACTGAACTCCTCCAGTACATTAGCCAAATCTTCTTCTTCTACTCCCTGGTACTCAGCTCCGGTCGCTTCCGACAGCATGCGACCGATGTCAAGATCCGCATCTCCTATTCCGATGAAAAAAATCTGCACCGGATGTCGAGTTTCTACTGCTAGATCGACGCCTGTTATTTGATCTCTCGGGATCGGCATACCTCGTTCATCATAAGCGATTGAATCCACCATACCTGCGAACTTGATAATTTTATAGGGATCAGACTCCATAAGGATTAAATCGTCCAACTCGGTCGTTCCCCTGTTAGCCTGACCATCGGTCAGCACTACTACCGCCCGGATGGCATTCTCGTCTCCTTCCGCAGTATCCGTCATCTCAATACCCTTTTTTATGGCATCATATAGAGCTGTTTCACCCTGTGCTTCCATCCGGTCAACAGCATCTTCCATAGAGCCACGATTTTCTTCTAAAGGTCTTACCGGAATTGTCATATCAGCCGCGTCATTAAATGTCACAAAACCGACCTGGTTGTTCGTTGCCATACTGTTCAGGGCGAGGTTCAAGCCTTTTTTCGTCTTATCAAGTTTGTTGCCAATCATAGAACCGGAATTATCCACCACGTATGTGACAATCCCGGGTCTCTTCACAAATTCCCAGGCTTCACAAATTTCCTGGGCGACATCAGGTTTTGTGTACGACGGATTGAGCACGACTCTTGGCTCGTCCGGATCCAGACCGTACTCTGCAGTTATTTTACTGCCGGGGTAGTGAAGGTCTAAGTCCGTTCCCGGTCTGAAACCGGCTGCCATGAAGGCTTTTTGCTGCTTGTCTCTTCTTATAAACTCTATCCATTGCTGTGAAGCTTCAACCTGCTCTTCGGTGACCCAGTCAGCCTGGACTATTCCCGCAATATTATTACGGGGCATTGAGCCTTCCTTGGGGTATATCATCACCATTCTTTGTTTTCTTCCTTTAAGGGGTGGAGCAGTAACGACTCTCCCCAATTCATAGGCTTTTTCAGTCCCTTCGTAAAGGTGGATAAGATTATCCTCAGGCATGATAAAGAAGTGTCCGTAGCGTGGCCCCTGGTGAATTTTGGTATTAAGCACCGTAGTGCCAATCAGGTAGTGGTCTATTAAAGTCTGAAAATTCTTAATATATTCCACTACTTCAGGATTTTGCACATCTTTCTCAGTGAGATCCTGAGGTAATTTATTTGCTGCAATGGCGTAGAGACCAAGGTAGAGGCTGCGTCCCGTGCTGGAGGTTACCGGATCAGTAAAAGCTAACAAAGCTTCCTGTCCCCATTTGTCGGAGTATGCTATACCATACCTATCTTCGCTATACTTACTCCAGCCGTCAGGATCACCGCAAAGCTCGATAATATCTGCATAACCGATCTCTTTGTCAGGCCAGCCTAGAAGCTTTGCCATTTCTTCGTAGGTAACAATCCCGATTACAGGGCGGACGATAGGTAGCGAATTCTCAAGGTCCACTACGGTTCGTTCCACTTCATGATTGGTAGTCACCAGCCAGTGAGCACTCGAAGGAGTAACGATGACCGGGTCGGGAGTATCAGCATCTACATATCCGTTGGTTTCCTTCCACAGGTCTATTCTCGTTCCATGTTTAATCAGTTGAGTCAGGTACTTTCCCTGGAGCTCCGAAGGAACATTACAGACTTGTACAACGATTCTGGTGCCGGAGGCTATCCGGTTATCTGACTCATTAAACTCCTTTGCCATATCCATCAGCAGTCCGTCCCTAACAAGATGACCGGTCGTCCAGTGAACCACATTAATTGTCGGTTCTGGCAACGCTAGTTTCACACTGACCCCAAAAATGGTGAACAATACTACAATAGTAACGGCAAGAGCACGTAGTCGCTCTCGCGTCAAATTCAATTCGGTCGTTCCAAACTCTGGATTTCCCAGTAGTACCCGTACTACCCTTTGCCACCCGAATTTAAGCATGTCAATAATAACAGCGCAGCCGGTACCCAGCATCTTTATCAGCGAAATGAATGATTTATAGAATTTGGTTATTACCACTTGAATGCCATGGAATACATGTTTAATCCCCGAAGCAATAACAGTGAATACAGCTTTAACACCCAGCCAGATATATTTGAAAGGAGCAAAAATCATCAGCCAGAGATAGTTGAAAATCTCGGTGAAGACTTTCCAGGTGAAATTGAAGAATGCCTGGATAAGCAGCCACAGACTGCTGAAAACAAGGGTAACACCTGCCCATAGGTACCTAGCTGTCCAGGCAATACCCAGGGCGGTCTTGACGAAGGGAAAGCATATCCACTTAAGGAGTGTTACTATGCCCAGAGAGATATACTTGATGGTCGTAGACACTGCTATTCGCAGGAATTTGAAGAATGCCTGGATAAGCAGCCACAGGCTGCTGAAAACGAAGGTAACCCCTTTCCATGCATACCTTGCTGTCCATGCGATACCCCGGGCAGTCCTGTCGAAGGGGAACCAGATCCACTTTAGAAGTGTTATTATGCATTGCCGGAGAAACTTCAAAATCGCGGTGAAGCCTTTCCAGATGAATTTGAAGAATGCCTGGATAAGCAGTCGCAGGCTGCTGAAAACGAAGGTAACACCTTTCCATGTATACCTTGCTGTCCAGGCGATACCCCTG
>DUFA01000011.1 GCA_011191975.1 Dehalococcoidia bacterium | reverse complement strand
TACTCTCCCCTGAAAAACGGGAAAGTCGATATCAGTGCCCGGGTCTTGTCCTTCGTGATGGTTTGCGGCATTGTTTCAGCCAGTTCTTCCGGCGTCCACCGTCCGTCTTTCCACAGTATCTGTTCGACCGGTGGATCGGCGAAGATTCCCACGTGACCGCGCCATACCTCGAAAATACAGCCGTTGATATTATCAGCCTTTTCGCTGCACAGATAGACCACCAGGGCGGCGATATCCTCCGGCTGGTTTACTTCGAGTTCCGATATTCTCTCGCTTTCATCCCTGACCGTGGCTCCTCTCCAGGCGGCGATCGGTCTGATGGCATTGCAGGTGCCGTAATCTGCCATGTCACGGGCGACCGTCCTCGTAAAACCGACTATCGCTTCCTTGGCGGTTGAGTAGGTCGCCTGTCCCTTGAAACCGAGTCCGATATGCGACGCGGTATTGACTATCCTTCCGTATCCCTGTTCCTTCATAAGAGCAGTAGCGGCACGCGTGCAGTAAAAGGTCCCGTAGAGGTGGGTCTTGAGCACGCCGTCCCAGTCTTAGGTAGGTATCTTGTGGACAGGTGCGGTACGCACGTAACCGGCATTGTTTACCAGCACGTCGATACGACCGAAATTATCCACGGCGGTCTTGATGATTCCTTTTGCGCCTTCTTCATCGGCAACGCTGCTGTAATTGGCGACGGCGATACCGCCGGCTGCTTTTATCGTTTCGACCACCTTGTCTGCTGGTTCACTCGATTTACCTTCGCCCATGTAATTCACTCCAAGGTCGTTGACCACCACTTTGGCGCCCTGGGCGGCGAGTCCTATCGCTTCGGCACGGCCGATACCGTTGCCGGCGCCGGTCACAACGGCTATCCTGTCTTTAAGCAGGTCTCCCATAGTTACATCCTTTCCAGCCATTCTTTCTGTTTATCTGTATCGGCTTCCTTGGCCGGCATGATCTGTTTGTAGATGCGGGGGACATTGCCGGGATCGAATATCGGCAGGTCGCTGAACCTGCCCCTGTCCATTGTGCTTTTCCCCACGACCGCCACCTTCTGGTTGAAGTCTTCCAGGTCATCGGTCTCGAACTCATAGAGGGCGAGGTATTTCCTGACGGTCTTGTCCTCCGAATCGGCGCTTTCCCACCGGGTGGCCCGTATCATGCCGGGTGTTTCCAGCATATCCGGGATGTGGGTGTTGGCGTACCAGTCATTGTACTCTTCCTCACGGTCGAGGTCATTACAATCGCTGAATGCGAAATAGTAATACTTGGCCATACAAAAACTCCTTTCAGGATATTGGATTCTTTATACCACAGGATAAGGTTTTAATGATACCGCTAGAGTGATTTTTATGAACTTTTAGCTTTGATGCTCTACTTACTAGACATCTACTTACTAGACATATTGACTTCTTATTCCCTGCTGTACTAAACTCAACAATATTTTGTGGGTGCTATGAACTGATGAAGTGTGGAGGTTTGTAATGCCCTATTTTGATTTGTGGAGGAATGAAATGTCTATAGAACCTAACAAGGAAAAGATGAATGAACTGATTGAAGCTATCAGGAGTGGTGCAAGACCTATCGATGAAAAGATGGTAGATGACTTTTGTGCTTGTGTACCCAATTACGAGATAGCAATCAAGGTAGTATCGCAGGGAGGAATTTGTCTGGGGAAACACAAGGTCGGTGACGAATGGGTCGTTAAAGGTAGAGGTGATGGCTGGCGTTCTCCACATATATGCTTATTTGCTTTAACTTCGATGTGGCCAGCAATCAATATGCTTATGTATGGAGGCTCATTCCCGTGGGAAGAGGATTCTGATACTTCTCTTGTCGCCTGTCCCGATGCAAGGAATCCTGTTGTATTCGAAGTTAGACGTACCAAAGTAGCTTAAAGGAGCATAAACAATGTCAACTTTAGAAGAAAACAAGGTAATAATGCAACGGTATTTTGATGAGTTAATGAATAACCAAGACTATTCGAAAGCTGATGAAATCATCCATGAGGATTTCTCTTATTCATGGGGTGGTGGTTTGAAGGGAGTTGAAGGGCATAAGCAACACATAGCTGATTTGCACTCTAGGGCTTCAAACCTTCATATTGAAATTCTAGATATGGCAGTGGAAGAAAATAAAGCAGTAGTATTGCAAGAATGGACGGCTATTCATGATAAAGAACTTTTCGGAATACCCGCTACGAATAAGAGTCTTTCAAATAGAATGGCAGGCGTGGTGGAATTCAAAGACGGGAAAATTTTTCGTTCTACTACAGAAATAGTTAGAGACATGCTTAGTGTATTTCAGCAGTTAGGAGTTCTGCCATCAACTGAAGAAATCATTAGAAATTATAATAACTCTTTGAAATAGCACTCCCGTCAACTGAAGAGATATTGGATAGTTAAGTCGGCTATATAGAAATTTTCTCAAGACGGATATGGGGATCACGTCCCCCTATTTATGGTAAGTTCACTCTCTTTTATTAAGAAGGTGGCGGGGGTAGTCTTAGCTTACTTATTACTCAGGCTTCATTGATCTGGCTATCCTGACTTCATACGAGTTGAAGCCGTGGTTTCAAGAATTCCAAAGTTTTAGATCAATATAAATCGAAGCAGCACCGATGAAAAGTGCTGCATTTCTATCGGGCGTTAACTTCTTTGAGCGTAGGCGTCAGGCTAGCCGTAGACTGCCTACTTTTAATAAAAATATAGGAGGAAAGGTAGTATTTACATTTGGAGCGGGAGACGAGGCTCGAACTCGCGACCCTCTGCTTGGGAAGCTAGCAACATATAAGCGAGTAATCGCTTGCTAAGGCAACCGCTTGCCCCCTTTCTGATTTGAATTATATGGAGGATAGTCAAACTAGTCAATATCGATAGATAACTTTGAGAAACTTACACAACAGGCTATTTAGTCCTACGTTTTACTTGAAAGTAACATTTCAAGCTAATGTGTGATTTGGATATTCCCCGATGATAATTATTAACTCTGGTTAAGTATCATGCGCAATATTGAACCTAAATTTAACTCCTCTTGAACAAATACACTCTCTTCTGGCCAATTGAGCTTGACCATGATTTCTTTGGTAGAGTGGTCTGTTACAATCAAGTTAGTATTCTTACGATACCTGTGAGACTCAATATGGGGATTTTTCAATTTAAGTAATTCTTTGAACAATATATTGTGATAGTCTATATAGTTACTCGTCTTTTCAAGTGTTTTCACCAGGTAGATAATAGACAACAAGTTATTCAGATTGCTACAAAAACCAATCATTCCTTTAAATAGTTGGATTATATTTTTCAACACAGATTTTATTCCATGAGTGCTATATGATGCGATATTACCGTGATAAATATGGACGCATTGTATTCCTAGATAAGCGGCAGCATTAGTGAAAGCAATTACGAATGGTGAAAGGCTAATAGGATTAATGAAAACAAGATCAGGCTGCTCATATTTTATTATTTTTACGGTGTTTTGGGTGTGATACTTTTCTATATTTCTGTATTGCTGGTAAGCGTTGTTCAAATGTCGACCGAGTGATTTATTAAGAGCAATTGAGTTAATACTTGTGTCCAGTCTTGTTAACTCGTCTCTAATTAATACAACTTGATCAATTTCACTATTATTCTGAGGTATAAACAGGATTTTCGGCATTTTTATCCACTTGGTGATATTATAACAAATTGAAAAAATCTTGCTTCAGCAGAATACATGGATAACAAAATGGACAACTGTTACCAAGTCCCTTTATTATTTTTAAATCGTTGAATTGTTCAATGGATTTCTGTATTATCCAGCATACCTAAACAAGCTGTCTTAGCATTATCCTGATTTGCAGCTCAGAAAAAGGTTTCTACCATCCAGATACGTATAAATCGGGAGAGGGGTATAGGTTGAAAACAGAGATTTACTGCTTATCTATAAGAATGCAGCGATATAACTGCTATTTGATTAAAGAAGAAGGAATAGTAATGGTTGATGCGGGAAATTCTATGGCCGTAAAGAAGCTGCTGAAAACACTGGACAGTTTATCGATAAACCCCCGGGATATATCTCTGTTATTTTTAACTCACGGGCATATCGATCATGTATGTTCGGCAAATGATTTCAAGAACCTTACCGGATGTCAAGTAGCAGTAAATTATCGCGAAAAGGACTGGGTGGAAAAAGGGCTTGTATCAGTCCCGCCCGGTGTCAATCCGTGGGGAAAAGCGTGTTCCGCTTTAGGTACGGTTCTTAGCCCCTTCATGAAATTTACAGGAACACCAGTGGATATCCCTCTCGAAGACACTGAGTATTCTCTGGAATCTTACGGCATCCACGGCAGGATTATTCATACTCCAGGGCATACTTCCGGATCAATGAGTCTGCTGCTGGATACAGGTGATGCGTTTGTAGGTGATTTAGCGGTAAACGGTCTGCCTTTGAGAATCGGTCCCGGTATGCCGGAAGTCGGTGAAGATGCTGATACTATAAAGGATAATTGGCGTCTACTCCTTTCCAACGGTGTAGAAAAAATCTATCCCGGGCATGGCAAACAATTCGACGCAAATATTCTTAGAAGATATTTATAACAATTCGCTACTCTGTTAAGTCCTCCGTATTTTTGATCGGTTTCCCCAGATAATTTGACTAGTGAGTCCATATTTTACATTTAACGGCCTGATATCTATAGTTTATCGTTTATTTACTAACGTCAAAAAGTGGATATACTACTGACATACCGCTTAACCTTTGAATAATAAATGAAGTTGCAAAGTAGATGCTCTTTCGTATATGTAAAGAGACATCAGACTTGATAAATAGACACCTTTTATTAAAGGTTATTATCCTCTTGGACATTCCAAAACTAGCACTCTAGTTTCTAATATTTATTTTTAGATTGAATTCTTTCCATTTATTACGGATTACGTAAAATCAGATAAAGAGGTGGATAAAATGAATGAAAATAAACCAACTAGTCTAGCGATAAAAGAAGATTTCAAACCTGAAGAAAAACGACTTGCCGAGCAACTATATTATAGTGCAGGATTAGATCCCGCAGTAGACGAAGGGTTACATGATTACGATAAACTAATTCAATCAGAGAACAAGTTCCTCAACAAAGTATTGGGCCCACGAGAAAATGATATACGTGGTTATGGTGAAGCTGTAGCTAAGAGAGTTGCTGTCGCCGTCTATGATCAGTTAAGTAAACAGTATGGTGGAAAAGTCGGAGATCTAAGAGCATACATAATGAACTTGGAAGAGGAGCGTGATAACGCAAATAGACGGTACGATGATCTCATGGGAAGGGCAATTGGTATACTCGGAGAAGAATATAAGGATTTGAGGACTGACTCTAAAGAGTTCATGGAGAAATTAACCTCTGTAATGGGAGAGGATTTGAAAGTATCCAGGATAAATTCAGAAGCCATTACTGAAAAATTAGCTGACATAGATGGTCTGAGAGCTCAAATAAGAACACTAATCCAAGAAAAAGAACAACTGGCAGAAAATTCGGCAAAGGATAAAGAGCAGATAAAACTAAGATATGAGCAACAGATAGATACTATAAATGGTAAACATAAAGTTGAATTAAATAAACTGAATGAAAAGTACGAAGCACAAATAGATACTCTGGAAAAGGAAAAAGAAATATTTGGCGATACAACAGTAAGAGAAAAAGAACAACTGAAAGAAAAGCATGAATTGTACATAGCTGAGAAGGACAAACAACACAAAGTAGAATTAGCTGAGATGGGCAGACAACATAAAGCGGAATTAATTGAGTATGACAAACAGCATAAAGCTGAAGTTAGAAATTTAAACTCGCACATCAATAGTTTGGCTAAAGAAAAGGAACTACTGGCAGAAGCTTCGGCGAAGGAAAAAGAACATCTTGAAGAGAGATATGAGCAGGAGAAAGCTGAAATAAATAACGAGCACAAAGTAGAAATTAAAAATTTGAACGAAAAATACGAGGTACGGTTAGCCGATGTTAATAATCAGCATAGAGATGAAGTACAGGATCTGACTATACGAATAGATAATCTCGTAAAGGAAAAAGAGCAGCTTAAAGAAAAATTCGAGCAGCAGATAACCTCGATAATCAATGAGCATAAGGTAGAGATTGGAAACCTCGAAAAGGAAAAGGAATTATTGGCAGAAACTTCATTAAAAGAAAAAGAGCAGCTAGAGGAAAAATACGAATCGCAGGTAGCTTCCATTAACAGTGAGCACAAAGCAGAAGTAAGAAACCTGAATGAGAAGCACGAATCACAAAACGCTGAAACTAATAATCAGCACAGAGGAGAAGTAAAAGATCTAAACTCGCGCATAAATTCTTTAGCTAAGGAGAAGGAGGTACTGGCAGGAACTTCGGCAAAAGAAAAAGAGCAGCTTAAAGAAAAATTCGAGCAGCAAATAAGCTCGATAATCAATGAGCATAAAGTAGAAATGAGAAACCTCGAGAAGGAAAAGGAATTACTGGCAGACACCTCAATAAAAGAAAAAGAGCAGCTAAAAGAAAAATATGAATCACAGATAGCTGAATCTGATAATGAGCATAAAGCAGAGGTAAGAAAGTTAAACTCACGTGTTGAAATATTATCCAAAGAAAAGGAACTACTGAAGGAGCAGTATGAATCGCAAATAGCTGAGTTGGATTCAAAAATTAGAGGCTTGGAATCCAAGAAGTCCGGTAAAACTCGTGACATTTAATAACACCCAAGCGCTATGGCGAGTTTAGAGCACTTAATCAAAGCCATTACATGAATCATTGCCTGGAGCACGATGGCAAATCAGTCAGCCAGTGAGTTTATTTGTTAGCCAGTGAAAGGGCAGCTTCTTGCAAGGCTGCCCTTTTCAATTAGATTATTAGTCCCAAAGCACCATAAATCCTAATAAGGTAAACGATGGTTGTGAAAAAAGGAAGGGATATATCGAGTAAGAAAAGTAATATGAAAACGGTTATAAGAAAAAATATGATGATTGCTTAAGTGCGAGAAATTGCTATGACCTGTAAAAACTACTACCAGATACTTGGATTAGACCAGACCGCATCAACAGATCAAGTAAAGAAAGCATACCGAAAACTGGCGATGCAATATCATCCTGACCGTAACCACGGTAAAGAGGAATGGGCTAACGAAAAATTCAAGGATATTAATGAGGCTTTCGGCGTTCTTGGTGATCCTGAAAAGAGAAGACAATATGATCAATTCGGAACAGTAGGAACTGTTGGTGACATCTTCGGCAGTCAATCTACTCGAACTGCTTTTGATGATTTAATGAAAGATTTTGGAGAAGCTGAGCTTGACTTCGGATTTTTCGATGATATTTTTGGGGATATAACTCATGATACAAAATATATTCATTATAAATTTGGAAGGGGATTTGGTAGTTTAAAAAATATAAGGTTCCATATGCCGGAAGATGTTAAACTTGAGGACCTTTTTAATACTCAATTTTTTTCAAACAATGATGCTGAGTATGAAATAACATTGACTTCCGAACAGGCAGCAAGTGGAATGGAAAAGCAACTTAAAAGAAATGATACGAAATTAAAGGTGAAAATCCCTGCTAATGTCAGGACTGGTAGTAATGTAAGACTGAAAAACGCACTTCAGCTTACAGATGGCAGACCAGGAGATATTATAATTCACATCAAGGTTGAATAGAATCGAAAAGGCAATCTACCATCTTTAGTGGTCACAAAATCTATTTTGTTACTCCATGTTATTGGGATCAACCCAATGTCTATCAAACCATGCCTACAGATACTTGATTCTGTTTAGCTTTACGGTTAATAATTTGTTACACTTGGATTTAACGAGGTTTGGATATACCTTTCAGTAGGTTTCTGTCATCACATCGATAACGATAAGGTATGATACGGAGGATAACATGTTATTAGAGAATAAAGTAGCTGTTATTACAGGTGGGGCTAAAGGCATGGGAAAAAGTATGGCACTCAAGTTTGCTGAAGAAGGCTGTTCGGTTGCCATCGCCGACATCAGTATAGACGAAGCAAAGGAAAACATCGCGGAGATAAAACAAAAAGGCGGCAGTGGACTCGCCTTTGAATGCGATGTTACCAGGATAGACCAGGTGAAAAATGTAGTAGACGGCGTGTTAGATGAATACGGCAAGGTGGATATACTGGTGAATAATGCCGGTGGCATGCCGGAAACACCGCCAATCGAGGACATCACCGAAGAAGATTGGGATAAAGTGTTTGCTCTTAATCTTAAAAGCGATTTCTTCTTCTGCAAGTACATAGTTCCGCAGATGAAAGAAAGGAAATACGGTAAAATCATCAACCTTTCCTCTATCGGCGCGATAAATCCCCCGGCACATGCGATACACTACAATACCGCCAAAGCAGCGATAATCGGTTTTACCTATGACCTTGCCCGGGCTCTGGCTTCCTACAATATCTGCGTCAATGCTATCCTGCCCGGACCGGTACGGACT
>DUFA01000109.1 GCA_011191975.1 Dehalococcoidia bacterium | reverse complement strand
TTGGTGCCCTTAGCCCGGTCAACTATGCCAACTCGGTAATCGGCCGTGCCTGGACGCTGATGAGTATTTGCTTCGGCGATATGCGTCCCGGAGCAACCTTCACCGCTACTACCGGCACGACTATCAATTACAACAATATGTGCTGTGCGGAGAATGAGGAGAATAGCGTCTGGGAACCGTTCCACGTGCGGAAAGGTTACAAGCCCAATGAGAGTACTGTCAGCCTTTTCCGTGGCTGGAATGTACTTACTCAGGGTATCGGACCTGCTCAAAGAATGATGGAGGTAGCGAAAAACCTGGGTGGACCTTTCGGGGGTTCATATACCTTCCTCCTCGATCCCCTGGTAGCCAAGAGTTTGAAACATGATGAGGGCTACAACGATCCAATAGAACTGAGTAAATACATTGCCGGTAATTTACAGTCGCCGATGGCGAGTCCGGAGAGAATCAACTTCGTAGTTGTCGGAGGAGAAACCAATCCGATGTGGGTTACAACCGATTTTAGTTACTTCCAAACCGTCTCGATAGGAGAGTGGATTCCCAAAGACGGGATAAAGCATGATGAAAAATCTCTTCGCATGCCAGTACCCGTAACCTGTGCCGACGGAACCTGTGGAATTACAATCGAATAAAACGCTGTATTCGTTGAATGTAAAAAGTCCCGATAGATTTCATCGGGACTTTTTTGATATTGCGGTGGGCATATCTATATCAATTCCTGCTGTCCGGGCAGATCACAGTCGACGCAAAGCGTCTCGAGTGGAAGACCAATCGCTTCTGCCAGTTCTTCGACAGTCGGGTATTCCAGACTGTCGAGACCGAGGAATTCTGTCCTTCTCGTCATCGATGGAATCCGAGTAGCGATTAATTCCCCTTTTTGAATTGTTTTTCCCCATTTGCAGTAAGTAATTGAATCTGGATTAGACACTCTGAAGTGGATCTCGTTGATTCCTAGCGCACGGAGTTTCGGAACAAGATTTTTCTCTATCTGTGTGCCCCGTCTTATCGAGTCATCACAGATTACAAGCTTCTTCCCATCATATTTTTCTCCACTTCTCAATTGCTTAATATGTGCTTCAAGATCTCTTTCATCCTGGCTTAATCGAGGATAGCTTCTACCTGCGTAAGGGTATTTCATCACTACCTCGTCATATTCAGGAATCTTGTTTATCTTACCTTCGTTTATCTGGCGGCAGAATTCCTGGTGATACCCGATAGCGCAGAATCTTCCGGAGTCAGGAACAGGAGCGACAATATCCGGTATAAAACCTTTCTCGATGTCACGTTTAGCTAGCACTGCCCCAAGCTTTTTTCGTACTGCGGAAACTGGTATCCCTTTGAAGACTGAATTGGGGTAATTTGTGTAGACCCATACAAAAGTACAGATCTGACTTTTTGAACCTTCCAGTTTACCCTTCGTCTCTACGTTACTTCCTCTAAGCAAGACAATTTCTCCAGGATCAATATCGCGTTTATAGCTGAATCCCCAGTTATCAAAGCCGATGGGATCGATTGTACCCGCGGTGGCTCCCTGTTTTTCACCCAGTATCAGAGGCCAGCGACCACTGGGATCGCAGGCAAGATATATACCTTCATGGGCTAGTACGGCGATCGAGAAAGATCCCTTTACTTTCTCATTCATTTTTTGGATTCCATCGACAAATCCGTCACCTTCGGCTATCAATTTGGCTATTATCTCGACATCAGTTCCTCCCCAGGCAAAAGAATGACCTCGTTCTTTGTATACTTTCACTAATTCCGCATGGTTAATTATATTTCCTGAAAAACAGATAGCAAATTCACCCAGTTTTGAGTCAACTAGAATAGGTTCTCTGTTATCACCGCAATAACCTACACCCATTGTCCCTTCGAGCCCACCCATATCCTGACTGAAGTTGGGCCTGAACAATCCTCTATGAGTCCTGATCCTGATCTTACCATCATTATATGTTGCCAGACCTGCATAACTCTCACCCATATGCTGCTGGTAGAAAGTTAACCAGAACAGGTCTTCAAGAAATTGACCTTTGTACTCTTTTGAATCAATACTAAGTGCAAAGAATCCAGGCATCAGCGTCCTCCAAAGTAAATTTTCACAAAATCGAAAAAGTTAACCTCCATGATTATACCCCATAAATACCTTACTTCGAAATATATTCTCAGATTAGAACGAAATAGTATAATTTCGAGTGATGAAGTATTGACATTACTGGTGAATGTGGAGTCGGCAGATATTTAAACACAAATTCTCTGACTATTTAAGGGTTAATAGTTTTCAATAATAGGTCAAACGAGATATCATTTTATCGCGTACCGTGTTGTTTGGATTCCTTGAAGATGCTGTTCATTGCAAATTATATTTAATAATAGCGCTACTTTGTGCTAGTATTACTAATACATTTACATACCGGTGTGAAATTTATGGTTGGAGGTAACAGGCATGACCATAAAGACGCGTCAACCGAAAAAAACCCATGAGACGCATTCTGCTTTCGAAATAATCCGTAAGGCAGCCGACGATTATGTTTCTTCAGGCAAACGGCTATACATCACAGCGAAAGATTTATGTGGCAGTATAGTTGAAACCAGCTACATGGCCAGACTGGAAATGGAGACATATAATCCGGATTTTCATGAAGGACCTGTTATTGTCGATCTCCGCAGCCCCGATTCAGAAATGCCGGAACAATATTACCACGGTCATATCCCGAGTGCAATTCATATTCCATGGAGGAAAATAACACAACTCAAGATGCTAACCACTTTGCCCAAGGACAGGAAGATAGTCGTTTACAGCAATACCGGACAAACCGGAGGGCAGGCAGCAGCCATGCTTGGCGTGATGGGATATGACGCCGTTAACTTAAAGTGGGGTATGACTGCCTGGACCGGAGAGGTAAAAGCTGCTCCTGATAGGTACGATCAAAAAAGAGATGTTATTTGGCAAAATCGGTCGTACCGCAATACCGTTTCCATCAATCATGAATCAGATGAAACATATCCCTTACCAACAGTTCGTACCGATGGGAAAACACCTTCAGCGGTTATCTGGTCTGCCGCTGATGATTATCTTGGTGAATATCGACCGGCAAACATATCAGCAACAGCATTGTATGATCCGCTGTTCGAATACTTCGGTCCTTTTGCTGTCTCTCCGTATGAAGAAGATGGTAAAGATATGCTGGTGATACCTTTCGGTTATCAACCGAGTGAAAATGAAGAATGGTTTGATTGGCCTTACATCCTCGATGTACGGGACTCTGACATCTACCTGAAAGGACATATTCCGGGAAGCATGAATATCCCCTGGTACGATGTTTTTAAGGCTGAATACCTCAGGAAACTTCCGCCTGACAGGCGGATTGTAGTCTGCAGCGAAACTGGACACACCAGCGCTCATATCGTTGCCCTGCTGAATATACTTGGGTATGAAGCGGTTAATCTCAAATGGGGTATGAGTGGCTGGTCACTAAAGCCTGAGGGTGATACAAAAAAGTTTAACCACTACAACGAAGAAAAAGATTGTATGGATTACCCGATCGTAAAAGGATGGAACCCTGGCCGTGTTTTAAAGTGTAAGGCCTGATAGATGTAAACTGGCGGACGTGTTCCGCCGTAATGACAATAATGAGTAGCCTCGATTATTTATCGGGGCTCTATTTTGTGCACGTATAGTCATTATGTTAGAATCTACATTTGAGAATAATCTGTAATGGAGTTCCCAAAATCTAAAAATATCAGCGTAACAAATAATGGATGATATACGTAATACAAGACAGGAGAACATAAATGAACCAGAGGTTTCTCTGGAAAATGAAAGCTCGGAAATAGAAAATCTTGTCATCCGGGCAATTAATGGTGATAATGAGGCTTTCGGTGAGTTATATACATTTCATGTGACGAAAATATACCGTTATGTTTATTATAACGTTCATAATAAAGAACGTACGGAGGATATAACTCAGGAGGTTTTTCTTAAAGCGTGGAAGGCAATAGGAAGTTGTAAAGGAAAAGAGAAGACATTTTCGTCCTGGCTTTATAGAATCGCCCATAATCTTATTATTGACAAACTTAGAAAAAGCCAGAAGCAGTCATCTCATGAAGCGGAACTACCGGAAGATGTCAGCGATACTTCGGACAGGATGGAAATAAGTCTTGAACAAAGAGACCTGTTGAAGGTAATAGATATTCTTTCACCGAACCAGCGGCAGGTAATACTGATGAAATTTATAGAAGACATGGACAATCAAGAAATAGCTGAAACTATGGGGAAGAGTACCGGAGCAATAAGAATATTGCAGATGAGGGCTCTTGAAACATTGAGAAAGACACTCAATAAAGAATAAGGATCGATGAAAAAAGATTTTGAAAATATTCTGGATGAATCGATAAAACTCGTCCTAAGTGGCGAGTCAATCGATAGTATCCTCGCCAGGTATCCTGATGAGAGAGAGTTTCTTGCACCCTTATTACGTACCGCACTCGATATCAGTCATCTGCCGAAAATAGAACCGTCACCGGAATACATAAGTACCTCGAAAATTAACCTGCTGCGAGAGATAAAGTCTACCGAATCTAAAACAATATCTGGATTTGATATTCTTTCTGCCTTTCGCCAACTTTCGTCTGTAATTGGTGATTTCTGGCAGACCTTTTCCACACCGAAAAAATGGTCTGTTGCCGTTACTGCTGTAGTGGTCGTTGTGCTTTTTGCCAGTCTGGGACAGTTCGTGTTCTTCAAATCGTCTCCAGTTATGGCTTCAACCTGTATCCTTCAGGTGCTTTCAGGAGAAGTCAACGTCAGTGATGTGGATACAGGCTCTTTTAAAACCGGTTTAGACGGAATGATACTGGAAAAGGGCACACAGGTGAAGACAGATAGTGACTCACACGCTTTACTTACATTTAATGATGGAAGCACGATAAAACTTGAACCCGAAACGATTCTTGAAATAACCCACCTTGAGATTAATGAAGAAGGAGCACCGGTTATTATCTTGAGTCAATTGATCGGCAGAACGTGGAGTAGTGTCGTAGACATGACAGATACTGACTCCAGGTTTGAAATCGATACTCCTTCAGCCACGGCAGTTGTCCACGGAACGCTGTTTACAACGGAAGTGACCAAAGAAGGAGAAACTACTGTATCTACTACTGAAGGTCTGGTAAGCGTGACTGCAGATGATGAAGAAGTTTTCGTAGCAGCCAATCAACAGACGAAAGTATCAAAGGGGAAGAAACCTTCCAAACCTCAGGATATCCCTGAACCTGAGTCAGAAGTATCAATTTTCATCACCGGTTTGGCTGTCGGTTCTTTAGTCGACCCGACTGGCTCGAGCACGGGAAAATTACCAGATGGTACTGAATTCAACCAGATACAGGGTTCGCAGTTATCCATGTCCGGTGTGGATACCCAGGTAATCACAGTTACTAATCCTAAAAATGGTAATTACAAAATAGCTTTAAGAGGTCTGGCTGAAAGTACGGTACAATATCTTGTTCAAGGTAAGTTAAAAGGAGAAGTAGTCCTCAATTTCGATGGTAGTCTTGATCCGGAGAAAGAACAAGATTACATTCTGGATTTTAACCTGAAAGTGACCGAGGAATCGATAGAAATAGGTAAGTTTATGGTGAAACCAATGGGAGGTTACAATCCAGAAAAAGTCGTGAAGGATAAAGAAGTTAAAGAAGATCCTCCTGGCAAAAACAGCAGCGAAAACACAACCGATATCGATAATAGCAAAAAAGAAGCAAAACCTGAGAAGGTCGAAAAAGGTGATAATAACGGACAGTCTGATATTGACACCTCAGCTGATAACCAAAGTGATAATAAAAACCAATCACAGAAGGGTAAACAAAAATAAAATGTCCGATAATCAATATGGGTAACGAAAGTAATATCGATCATTGAGAACGTAACTTCTGCAATAATGACGGCCCCGGTGATTTATCACCGGGGCTATTCTTAACTATACTAATTCTTATTAATCCCAGTCTGGCGGACCCGGAGTTGTCTGCCTTTCATATATAGGATTATAAACGAGTGTACCGAATCCTCTCAGTACGGCTGCACGTTTTACACTGGGCGGCTCATCCGGAATAGCCCTCAATACTGCTTCCTGGCGACAGATGATACCGTCCCTGAATTCCGGATGGGTATGGATAAATATATCATTCCGTTTAATACCACGCAGCACTCTTTCGCCAACTTCTACCGGATCCATGAAAGTACTGGTATCCATCATAGGAGGTCTGGCACCGCCTGATGGCGGTGGCGGCATCTCAGGTTCATTTTCATTCTTTAGCTCGTCTGGCCGGTTAACCATACTGGAATAACCAAGGTTCGTCGTTGTCCCGCCTGGATAGAGTACCGAAGCGCCGACTCCTGTTCCTTCGAGTTCTGAAGCCAGGCTTTCCATCAGTCCGGTTACTGCAAATTTGGTGGTTGTGTAAATACCGCACCCTATCATCGCAAAAAGACCGACTGTAGAAGAAGTAGAGACGACATGTCCGCCTTCACCATGTTTCAAGATGCGGGGAAGAATTGTGACGATACCATTAATGACGCCGCCGACATTCACGTTAATGCTGTAGTCCCAGTCTTTGTAGGTGGATGTTACTACGGAACCGCCTGAACCAACGCCAGCGTTATTAAAAAGTACATGTATCTTTCCGAATATTCTCTCCGCTTCATCGGCTGCTGCTACATAGGCTTCACGATCGGTAATATTGAGGTTTATCGGATATACGGAATCAGCAGTACCTTTTTCTTTGAAATATGCCATCGCTTCATCAAGAGCATCCTGCCTCATATCGATGATACATACCTTCATACCATTTTTAACGAATACTTTTGAAGTACCGAGTCCTATACCGCTGGCACCACCAGTAATAAATGCAATTTTTCCTTTTACATCTTCCATTATGTCAACTCCTTCACTCTAATTTACAGGTCTATTCCACAAGAGCCGTCCGCGCACTTCAAGCCGAGCGGCATACGAAGAGGTTTTTCGTCGAGTTTTATTCCGGTTTCAGGAATCCATTTGTCTACCCCGGTTATCGCATAATGCCGGTAATCAGTACTTTGCCAGATCGGATTTGTTTCTCCCCCTACTACGATAAAGTTGATTCCTTCGGGTTTCAGCCATGGTGAATCCGCCTTTTTGCTTATCCATTCACTGAGTTGTTCCAAGGTTTCATATCCGTCATTCTTTAACGTATTGGCACACAGCGGATCAAGAACGAAAGTATAGGTACCCATTCCACCCATGTTCTTGATCCTTTGGAGTATCTGTTCACCGTTGCCCATTCCAAGCGTCATAACGTTCCATCCCCGAAAGATACTCACCGTGCTTTCTTCCGCTTTAAAGCCTCTCCTGACATGGAATGGTTCGTAAGGACTTCGTTCCTCATTTTCACCACAGCACTGATTGGTGAAGCTGAGACCATTGCCTATTGTCGCCATGAATGTATCGCCAACCCGGGCATCGCCGAAAATGATCGTCATCAGCGTCCATGCCCTGCCAATCACGCCATTGGAGTAGTTAAAGGGACCCAGAGCTGCTCCACCGCAGTTCATGCCGATTATATTCCTCACTGGACCGTTTACCATTACAATACTTCCATATGAGCCGGTGGAACTTGGCATATTGGGATGTTTCGTTTCCGCAATTGCCAGGATAACCGGCAGGTGCTCAGACCTGGCTCCAGCCATTACCGCACAAACCGCAACCTTTTCCACGGTATAGGAGTTCATCTCTTCATGAGTCGTTACCGTCATCATTCCTACTTCTTCCTGGGAATCATGGTCTGTGCCGGTCAGCATTTCTGCAACTCTTTCCTCAGTAGGAAGGATTATCGGAAGACCGTCTGTCCAGCCATTCTCAAGGAAATACCTGTGAAGGTTAGCTTCGGTATCCGGTTCCAGTAAGCGAGGTCTTTTCTCTCTCCTGGGTATGACCGGATTCCTTTCAGCGTTATTTAAAGGTCTGGTTAGAGCATTAACTATCTCCTGCATCAGCGGAACGCCTGTAATCGGATCATTACCGTGAACATATTCATGAAGTGTTTCTCTCGGTACCCATGCAACAGGATACGGAGGAAATGACCATCGCAACGGCATACCATGCGATCGGCCATCTCTCAGCACATAATCGGCGAAACGTGAAGTTACGATAGGTGCCGTAGGAAGGTTGTAATCTCCTTCTATCGTTCTGGCAAATTCGGCGAGACTCGCCGAACAACCATCTCAGCCACCGACTCCGAACACAACACCATCGGCCTCCTTTTTCAACAACATCCATGTTTCAGGATCATCCGCGAAGGTATTACCTGCTTTGACGTGAAGTACTGTTTTCACAACAGGTATATTTTTAGCGAACCACTCCTGGACTTCCTGTAAAAAATCATTTGAACCGGCAAATCCGGTGTCAACAAGATAAATCGTCTTGCCTTCCAGAGTATCCAGGCGTTCGGCCATTTGTCTCGGAAGATCGTTGATGTCGATGACGGGCTGAGTCTTCGGATCAAATATGGACATCATTTCCGATCCCGGCTCTCCACGCCTGCCGAATTTTCCGGTGGGTTGCCCCCTGGGATCCAGCACGGTGATCTTAGAATCGTTCATACACAGCTCTCCTGATATTTTCAGGTTCGAACATATTCTGGTTTTTAAGTGTTCAAACCTGAAAAATATTATACACTCGTAAAACCTGAAATTCCAAAAGTGAACGTTTGAATTGATACCTTAACTGGCTGAAAAGTTACTAGGTTAATGCCATGTAAATCAAGTTGTTTTCTGGATAATATTAAAAAGAAAAACCCCCGATGTTGTGTCACCGGGAGTTTTTCACAAGATACTCAAGATACTTAAATACCTTCAGAGGGATAAACGATAATTACCGCATATATTCTCACATATACTTTCCCTCACACTAATTTACCACCAGTTCAGCAAATTCCGACGGGAAATACTTGCCCTGACTGACATACCTGATACCTCTGATAAGGTCGGAACTGGCAGCCTTCTTGGGTATGAATCCGAAAGCTCCTGACTGTTTGGCAACAATCATATTCTCCTCTTCGTCGTATTGAGTAAGAATCAGGACCTTCGTTCCTGGATACTTCTCACTTATCAATTTGGTAGCTTCGATGCCACTCATCACTGGCATAAAGATGTCCACCAGAGCAACATGGGGTGAGAACCTCATTACCTTATCTACCGCGTCCTGCCCGTTTACCGCTTCACTGATTACCTCCATGTCTTTCTGAAGCGCTATCACTGCTGATATTCCTGTTCGTATCATCGTATGATCGTCGACGACCAGTATTTTAATAGTCTTTGTTTTAGCGTCAAGCAGACTTTGGATTCTGGGTACAAGCGACACCGGTTCGATCGGTTTGGACAGGTATTCGTCACCGTCCACCTGGATGTTCTCAAAAGTACGCAGCCCCCTGATATTCTGTTCGCCCTGTCTTGCATCGATTACCAGGAGAGGAATATCCTTGTACCTGGGGTGTTGTTCCAGCCACTTGTACATGGCAAAGGTTTGACCGGCAGGTGCCAGGGTTCCCAGAATGATTACATCCGGTTCAGTCTCCATCATCTCCATCGCGTGTTCTCTATCTGAGGTAGTGAAAACCCTATATGCTTTTGCCTCCATAGTTCTGCGGCAGGATTCGACAAAGGCTGGTTCATCATCGATAATCAGTATCTTTTCTTTCTTTTTTCTTGTAACTGGTTTTTTCCCCGTTACTCCTGTACGAGCGGATTTTTTTCGTCTTTTTACTGTTTTCTCAGTCATCTTCTTCTGCCTCCTTTCACTTACTCAAGATTATGTCAACCCTGATCCTGGTCTGATTGGGTGATCAGGAAGGGATACTTACAGTGCTGGATGCTGCTATAATTTCCGGAACGATCTGTTCATTTCCAACTGCCATTATATGTACGCCATCACATAACTTCTCTTCCCTTATCGTCCTGATGAATCGTGCAGCTATTTCCATTCCTTTTTCCAGTCCCTTGCCTTTTTCAACTGATGCCAGTTCGTCGATGATTTCCTGGGTGACTAAGATACCGGGAACGTTCTTATTCATATACCTTGCTGCTCCTGCAGAACTCAGCACAATTATTCCTGCCAGTATTTTAACCTCGAACTGGGACGCATACTGCATAAATCTCCGGAAACTCGCCAGGTCGAAAATTCCCTGGGTCTGGAAAAATCTGGCTCCCGATGATACTTTCTTATCGAACTTAACCAGCTGTGGTTCAATAAAATCAGCCTCCGGGTGGACTGATGCTCCTGCGAAGAATTGCGGTACTCCTTTAAGCTCATTTCCAGCAGTATCATATCCGGATTCAAGAGTTTTTATTATTTCCAGGAGTTGTACTGAATCCGCGTCGAACACCGGCTTGGCTTCCTTATGGTCGCCAACATCAACGGAATCACCGGTAAGACACAGAACGTTTACGACATTTCTTGAATAGGCGAACATTAAATCTGCCTGTAGTGCTAGACGGTTCCTGTCACGGCATGTCATTTGGAAAATAGGCTCGCCGCCGTGTTCTTTTACCAGCAGACAGCCACCGAGTGAGGGATAGCGCATCACTGAACTCTGGTGATCGGTTACATTGATAGCGTCGACTTTGTCTTTGAGTAAATCTATATGGTGGATCATTTCGGTAAGGTCTACCCCTTTTGGAGGACCGATTTCAGTGGTGATAACGAATTCGTCGGAATTTAGTTTTTCTTCGAATAATGATTTAGCCATTATTATCACCTCCTGCGTCACCGGCGACACTCACGATTCTTCTTGGCCTCGGTATTGCCCTGAAATTTCGGAGAGGGTAATAGCGTCTTATTTTTTCAAGCTGATGGAGACGTTCCAGACGTTCATATATCTGTATCCAGGCACAATCCATCTCCATGTTGGCTTCACATTTCCCGTTTTTTGTTCCGGCACAGGGTCCATTCAGTATTCCTTTTGTACATCGTGTAATTGGACAAATTCCGGCAGTATCTTCCAGGCGGCAGGCACCGCAGGCAGCACATCTCTCGTCCCAGATACCGGTGTCTTTGGTCATTCCCATAAATGAGGTATTCACACCCGGCAGCACCACCATATCTGCGAGCTTCTCTGCTATTGCTTGAACTCCTATTCCGCAACCAAGAGAGAGTATGGCATCGATACCATTCACTCTCTCTTCAAGAAGCTCGAGGAACTCCGGATCGCACTGTCTTTTCAGGGTCAGTTCATAAAAATTATGATTGGAAGTACCGCTTCGTGTCTGTGCCAGTCGTAACGCATCATGGAGAAAAGACACCTCGTTTTCGCCACCGGCATCGCACACTGTCATGCATGTTCCACAGCCAATAATCATGACGTTCTCATATGGTGAAATCATCCTGACTATTTCATCCAGCGGCTTCTGTTCTGCAACTATCAATCTCTCACCTCCTGTTTTATTATGGATGCCAGGTAAGAACCTGAGATCTCTTCAAACGCTTGGTTAATCTCTGTAACCGGATCGAAATCGGCAGTCCCGGGGATGAATAACTTAAGACGTTCGGGTTCGACACCTATTGATTTAAGAACACCTTTGACTTTATTAACCCGTTTTATAACCTGTGACGCGGTATTATCTCTTGCACACTGGTCTCCGCATCCGGCAATGAACACACCTTCCGCCCCGCCTTCAAAAGCCTTTAACAAATGCGAAGGTTCCACTTTTGCGATACATAATACCGGCACTATCCAGACCCCTGATTTTGTTCCCCTCCATAGACCAGCAAGTGTACCAGTACCGAATAGTCCGTACTGACAGCAAAATCCTATCATTATCGACTCACGTTTTGATTCTGCCGCAGACCTGAAGACATGGTCTAATTCCTCGTCGATAAGCCTGATTTCTCTGGTATTTCTTAGAACTATGGCGTTTGCCGGACATTCTGCTACACAAATACCACAAGCCTGGCATTGGTCGGCGGGAATGTTAATGGTTCCACGTTCGTCCAGGTACGGGACATGATATGGGCAGACCCGTAAACAAGTTAAACAGGTAGCGCACTTATCCTGGAAAAGAATTTCCGCACCGATTCCACATCGCAAGCATCTCCTGGCTTCGTTTATCGCTTCCTCCCAGCTGTAACTTAACTCTATCGGTTGGAAATCTTTTGTTCGAAGCTCAGGAGACAATACATGGGGCTCATTTCTGCCTATCGTTCTTATTGCATTTATTGTCTCGGGTTTTAGTTCAGTGTCTACCTTACCTCGTTCATCTCTTGGATTTGTCGGATACCTGTGCTGAAGGAAATCGTCAATACGATGAGCTGCCATCCTGCCTGCAGCCAGCGCTTCGGTCACTGTCGCCGGACCTGTTACCGCATCTCCGCCGGCAAATACTCCTTGTCGGTTAGTGGTAAGGGTAACCGGGTCAACCTGTATGGTACTCCCTCTTCCTATACTTACTCCGAAATCACCCGGAGTCTGCGGTGCCTGTCCGGTGGCAATAATAACAGAATCGTATACCTTTTCCTTTTCACTTCCTTCAACAGGAATAGGTTGTCGGCGTCCACTGGTATCCGGTTCACCGAGTTTCATTTTTACGCAAGTAAGGTGAAGCTTTCCTTCATTCCTCGTAATCTTGGTTGGTGTCGTCAGGTATTGGATTCGTATTTTTTCTTCCAGTGCTTGTTTCACTTCCTGTGGATCTGCAGGCATTTCTTTATTACTCCTGCGGTAGAGGATGGTCACTTTTTTTGCACCGAGTCTTGCCGCGGTGCGTGCCGCGTCAATTGCGACATTACCTCCACCTACTATCGCAACACTGTCACCCGGTGCCGGGTGAAGACCTAAGTTTACTTCTCGTAGAAACGTCGCTCCGTCTATCACTCCAGGACTATCCTCTCCGGCTATTCCCATTTTCAGACTTTGATGTGCACCTATGGTGATAAATATTGCCTTATAACCAAGTTCGAACAGAACATCGAGTGATACTACTCGCGTATTCGTCCTGATTTCTACTCCAATCTGGTTAAGTCGATATACTTCCGTTTCCAGTACCTCCCTCGGAAGTCTGTATTGAGGTATTCCCACTCTAAGCATTCCGCCAACCTCTGTATGTGCTTCAAAGACAGTTACCGAATACCCTAAAGTCCTGAGATAGTACGCACAGGAAAGCCCTGCCGGTCCAGATCCCACTATCGCCACCTTTTCTAGGTGCTTTGTTTCAGCCTCTGCCTGTACCATACGGTCACCGCCGAATTCCACGGCAAATCTCTTTAAAGAGCGGATTGCTATCGGACTATCTACCTGGGCGCGACGACATTTATCTTCGCAGGGATGAGTACACACATGAGCGCAGATCGATGGGAACGGATTTCCGTTTCTGATTACCTGGAGGGCTTCCATCACTTTGCCTTGAGCAACAAGGTCAACGTATTCACGGATATCCATTTTCAACGGACAAGCAGCCTGGCAGGGAGGTACTAGGCTGTTATCGGTATTCTTTTCCCTGCGACCGGCAGCAATAACCTTTTTTTCATTTATTACGTCCGAACTCATTCCTCTCCCCCTTGATAAAAACATTTTGTCTAGTCTTATGATATTTATGGGAGATATTTATTCAATGGGTTATTACAGGGAAGAGAAAGGAATTGTAACCGGATTCATCGCTAGGAAAAGACCCTGAATATATATTAGGGAAAATACCGGCTGCCGGAGGATGAAACGAATGCCTTTCGCTATCAGGAGAGGATTATGCGTTTGCGAATAGCATACCTGATAAGGTCGGTTTTATTATGAATGTTCAGTTTATTCATCAGGCGGGTTTTGTACCATTCAACGGTCTTCGGGCTGACCACCAATAAGGATGCGATTTCTTTTGCAGTATGTCCTTCGGCTACCAGTTTGAGAACTTCTTTTTCTCTGTCAGTTAGAAGTTTGTATGGGTCACGTTCATCATCGAGGGATGTTTTTTGTTGATAATCTTTAACCAGGACAGTAGCAGCTTCAGGAGACAGATACGAATCACCGTTATAGGCAGTCTGTATCGCTGTAGCAAGTTCTGAAAAAGCCGCCATTTTCGTAACAAAGCCACGTGCTCCTGCTTCGATAACCGGTATCACATACTCGCTGTCGTCATACTGGGTCAGGACTATAACCTGGATGCCGGGATATTCTTTTTTTATCCGTCTTGTCGTTTCAAGTCCTCCCATAACCGGCATTGCCAGGTCCATCAGAACTACATCCGGAGGATTTTGCCGGATTTTTTCAAGAGCCTCGAGACCATCAGAAGCTTCGCCGATTACCTCGATGTCTGATGAAAGCGATAACAAAGCACGGACTCCCGCCCGAACCAGCGTATGGTCATCGACTATCAGTACTTTAATTTTCTTCATGTTCGTCGTCCTTGTGTATCGGAAGTCTGGCGATGCCTTTCGTACCTTTTCCAGGTTCCGATTCTACATATCCTTCGCCTCCCGCAAGGTGTAATCTTTCTCTCATTGTAAACAACCCAGCACCTCTCCCACTCTTCTCAACCCTGGTAAGTTTACTGACATCGAATCCTTTTCCATCATCCTGGATAACCATTTCGCACTGGTTTTCGTCACAGTGCAACCTGATGGATACGTTCTTTGCCTCTGAATGTTCCATAATATTACCGATCAAACCCTGGGCGACGCGAAACATAGTAATCTCCACCTCGGAAGGAAACCTGCCCTCTGTACCTATAAAGTCAACTGATACTTTAATACCGAGTGACTCCAGTGTATCTTTCGCATATCGGTGTATTGCTGCAGCCATTCCCAGTTCATCCAGGAGAGTAGGTCGTAACTCCTTCATTATTCTGACAACTTCATAACCTGCATGGACTGCAAAAGCATGGGTCTCTTTCACCATCTTGAGAAACTCTTTATCATCAATGCCTTTCATTTCTGCAAGCGTCATTATTGCCTGCAGACTTAATGTCATACTTGTAATCGCTTGACTCGTATCATCATGCAGTTCCCTGGCTATTCTTTTTCTCTCATCTTCCTGAGCATTCAGTGAAAATCTCAAAAGCGTTCTATACCTTTCGCCCAGTCTGGCTAATCGTTCGTGAAGCCGTGCCTGTTCGATAGTGCTGCCAAGATAATCACCGATCGAGCTTAACAATGACATTTCATCAACGCTGAATCTACCTGCCACGTGACTGGCAATGTTCATTACTCCTACGACACGGTCTTTTGATTTCAGAGGTATACTCACAAAACCTCTGAGTCCCTCGGAATCTATCAGGTCAGGATTAGCGGCACGTTTATCTTTTGAAATATCTTCCAGAATTATAGGTTCGCCGGTTTCAGCAACTGTCCCGGCAATTCCATCACCAACTGAAATTCTAATCGTCTCGGCATATTTCGTCGAAAGTCCGCGATACACATGATAATGTAGAGATTTTGTGTTTGCATCGACGAGTAGTATTCCACCGAGATCACCATTAATAAGCTCGAGAACACTGTCCAGTGCATTGGTAAGGGTAGTATCTAGGTCTTGAAATCCGCTGAGCGCACTTGATATCTGGCTGAGTGCCAGTAGCTGGTGATGACGCCGGACAATCTGAGTTTCAAGTTCTCTTTCTGCCGTCACGTCTTTTCGTAACTCTATGACAGCGGTAATATTTCCGTGTTGATCGTGAAGAGGAAACGCTGTAATCTTGAAATACTTAATCGCATCAGTGAATGAGACCGGGTGAATAACGGTAGACTGTTTTCCTTTTTCTATGACTTTCTTCAGAAGGCAATCCCAGAGAGGTTCGCTGCAAGGGCTGTTCCTGTTGTAGAGTACTTCATAGCAGCGCCGACCTATGAAAGATTCTTCTCCGTTCTGAACCCTATTACGAAGCACTGAATTAGTATAGATTATTTTATGTTCAGTATTAATGATGACTATCTCATCTTCGATAGCATCGAGGACATCCTGGAGGATTACTTCCAATTCAGCACTTTCAGTAAACTTCTGAACCGTACTTCCAGTACTCTCCATTGTACTACCCCACTACTGTATTCCTGAGTTCAAAATATCTCAATCAATACAATACGTCAATAAGTAAAAGCCCCTGTATAATTACCAGTGTCGAATAAACAGAAAAATTCCTTGGGACATGCGTACCAGAATAGTGATAATACTCAGGGTTTTACCTGATTTATTTTAGTACTAACCAGTAAATACCCTAAGCGGGCGTGTCCTTTTCGGTAAGTCCGCTCGTATTCGTCTTTCGAGTGTTTATCTCTAACTCTCAGAATCGGCTTTCTCTTCCTCGACGATTTTAACCTTACTCCGTGATTCAGTGGGAGGATTTAGCAGAACTTCGGAAGATTCACCCATATTATTTGAATATCCCGTAGTAGTCGATATTTCCAGAAACACAAAAGGTTTGGAAATTTTCTTAACCTTAAGAGGGCAATGCATTAAACCGGGTGGAATCGAAACAATCGTTGCACTGGTGATTATATGTTCTTCCTGCTCCTCACCAAGGCAGATACTGATTTCCGCACCCAGATCGTCTATGTTTTCAGGATTTCCACCGATAAAGCAAAGCAGCTCATGAAAATCATGCGAGTGCGGTATCGGTGCTTCATAGTTCGTGTTTATGCAATGGTACCCGAGGGTAGTTCCGTTCCTAAACTCATTGTGATGAGCAAATATGGACATCCCTGTCATGCCCGGTTCCGTATCTTTGTAAAACGGTCCTTTGATAATGTTTCTCCAGTATTTTTTCTTTTCCATGTGTATTCTCCTTCAACGATTCATTTGACCAATGAGAACTTTTTATTTTTATATACCTTCATTCTAACTTTCGTCAACCATTGTTGGTAGCGCTTTACCTGTTTTCTAGATTCCAATTAGTCTCGAACAGATATGGTGTTTTGGCAAATGTGAACTCATATATGACTGCTCAGGAGATGCTACCTGTAAAGGTGCAGTCCAGCTTCTCGGAGGATATGATAAGTGTGCTTATGCCCGTCTTGGTTTCGGCGACTATGTGGTAATTTGTACTCACAATGCAGTAAGTATAAATCCCGAAAAAAGAATTGCCGTTATAAATCAGGAAAAGTGTATTGGCTGCGGATTGTGTGTCTTAGCATGCCCTCAAAGTATGATAGATCTTATCCTACCATAAACAAAGGCCGTTTTACTCTGTAATTGTCAGATATTGAGAGACCTGCCGGGTAGAAAGAAATGCGATTCCGGTTGTATCCACTGCCGAAAATGCCTTAACGCCTGCGAATATAATGCTATTACCTTCAATACAGGTAGGGGTATACCGGAGTCCGATGATCAAAGTTGTACGCTGTGTTGAAAATGCATTGAAGAATGTCCTCCATCCTGTTTGGATGAGTATTCTCAAGTGAACGCGTCATTAAAGTCTACTGCCTAAATGGTTCTGACTATGTCAAATGATTATCTTACCTTAACTTACATACCAGTATCCCTGTGTGAATATTTGAGTGACACTAGCGAACTCCTCATCCGAATTATGCACACTAAAGTCATCTGTGATAGCATAGAGTATCTTTCCCGATTATCAAACTGCTCTCACTATGACTAATCTATTAACACTTGTTAAAAGTAAAACTCAGAGTGTCTTTTTCGGTTGGTGGATTGTTGTCTCAGGCTGTATATTACAGTCTCTGCATTCAGGTCTACTCGGCCAGGGATTTACCGTCTATTTTTTACAACTTCAGGAAGACTTCGGATGGAGCAGGACTCTCCTGAGTACCGGTTTTTCTTTAAGCAACATCGTTAACGGTATACTGGCTCCTTTCGAAGGATGGCTTTCCGATAAGTTCGGACCTCGAAGACTGGTTTTATCTGGAATGGTGATGCTAGGAACAGGCTTTATTTTCTTAAGCTCAGTACACTCGATCGTATCCTATTTCCTTTCATTCGCACTAATAGCCTGCGGGGCTAGCTTGGGAGGTTACTTACCGATATCGGTTGCCGTCCTCAACTGGTTTGTCAGGAAACGCAGCCTTGCGCTTGGAATAGCTTCTGCCGGCCACGGGCTGGGTGGATTGCTTGTTCTTCTGGTTGCCTGGAGTGTAGTAACCAACGGATGGCGACCGACCGCTTTCGTGTCCGGTATTGCGATACTTGTTATCGGGACATTGTGTTCACTCATTCTTCGTCAGCGACCTGAAAAATACGGGTATTTACCTGATGGTGATAAACCTGTATCGAGGAAATCCGGTGAACCTGAAACTCAAGCACAAAAAGCAGACCTAGATATGAACCTGCCAGGTGCTGATGACTTCACCGTCCAGGAAGCCCTTAGGACGCGTTCGTACTGGTTGATTGCGGCAGGGCATGCTTCCGCTGTGTTAACGATATCTGCTGTATCACTCCACCTGGCACCTCATCTTGTTCAGCGTATGGATATGTCGCTTGAAGCCGCCGGATCGATTGTCAGCCTTCTTCTGTTCATGTCGATAGCAGGAAGGGTGGTAGGAGGTATTCTTGCCGACCGTATGGATAAACGGTGGCTGCTGGTTGGCAGCATGGTATCTCATACCATTGGCCTTCTGCTGCTTGCGAATGCAACGACAATGTTTCAGATCGTACTCTTTACGATATTCCATGGTGTAGCCTGGGGAGCCAGAGGTCTCATACAGAATTCAATCCGGGCTGAATATTTCGGCCGTAAATCCATCGGCTCTATTTTGGGTATCGCCTCCATACCCGTAGTGATTGCTATCGTTGTTTCACCAATCTTCACAGCCTGGCTTGCCGACCTGAAGGGAGATTACCATTTTGCTTTTTCTATCCTGGCTGCCTATACCGCTGCCGGCACATTCTTTTTCGCTTTTGCTAATAAACCAATACGTAGATAGAGCAGTGCGAGAATAATTAGAAAAGTGAACTGTTATGTTATTTCATTGAACATGGAATACATGCGATCTTGCCATTAAGTTTGTGAGTACGCGTTTCCATGACCGTTTCACCGCAGTATTCACACCTGATACTTGGCACCATTTCGGCAGGATCAGGCTCTTCGATATCAACTTCGGTAACATCGAGGATATCTTCTTCTTCGGCCTCGAGCAGCCATCGGGTCATCTCTTCCCGATCTCCGCGTATTGTTTCAGGGATTTTATTCCCGTGAAAAACCACACGGTAACCTTTTCCTGTGTTCCTGCTGTAAAAGGTATAGACTTGCTTCCCATAATCTCTGAAGATGAAATTCCCTTTACCGAAGGTACACCCAGTCAAAACCTGTACCGCGTCAACTCCGCAGGCATTATTCTCAACAATGGCTACGATCTCTTCTTCTTCAGACCGTTTTTCCGAGAGACGTTCCATAGCAGCCTTTGCCATCCTGTAACCGATTGTTACTCCCGGGCAGGTGTGCCCGTGAAATTTCACAACTTCTTCGAAATCAGTTTGTTCCCCCATTTTCATTCACCTCCTGTTGAATGATTATAATATGAAAGGCTATCGATCATGTTATGCATAACCGATAGCCTTTTTCAATTTCTGATTTACGCTATTGCCAGAGGTCTATGCTGTACGCCGGGTTAGCGTTGGCTCCTCTGCCATCTGTCCAGAGAGCCTGCTCTTCACCGCCACCGGTGACGATGATACAGTTTTCAAAGGGATCCGAACATGCCGGAACCATGTAGTCCTCATCCAGTTCCTTCCATGGTTTACCGGAAGTAGGTTCGATCCCTTTCCAGGCATTGGTCGTAACATCGGGTCTCTGGTGAGTGCGGTATTCCCTGACCGTCATGAAACTCTGCTTGTATAGCCATTCGTATACCTCGTCCTTGGTCTTGAAACCGTACAACTGCAGGTCGCGTGCCATCTCAGGAAGCATGAAAAATGTTTTACCGCCCTCCCAGTTAGCCCACAGGCTTTTGACGAAGTATTCCAGCCAGTTGTGGGAACCAGGTATTCCCTTAACTCCCAGCCGTCTTCCGATACCACCATGACCGCTCTTCTGGAATTCTCGATAGCCGCCGGGCATGAACTCGGTTCGGTGCATGGTCTCACCGATCCTTATCGCAACAACTACACTTTCGTCTTTACCGAAATCATATTCTTCTCTGATAGTAGCCCACCCCGGCGGGAGGGCATCATCGTTCTCCGGGAAGCAGTTATGCAGGCTGTTACCCCAGACACCGCAATTGGTGACATTCGGTATATTACCCCCCAGGTTTCTCCACATGAGTTCGGCAGCTCTTCCTATGCTGCGGTTGGCTGGATTACCTGGACCCATCACGTTGGTATCGAAGTTCATTCTGATCTCTTTGGCGTATGGACCGCTGACTATATACGCCATACCCCCACGTCCGTCACCGCAGCCGCCGCCTGCCTCAGCTATAGCGAGAAGAAGTGGCATGTGCTCCGGCTCACATCCAGCCATGACACCGATAGTGGCGACTTTCTCGACCGTTGCCTTGCGTCTCATTGGCATGAAGTACACCGGTTCACCCCTGACACCGGAACTGCCCATCTGGCTTAGTCGGTCTCCGACCTGGTGACTAGCCTGGTAGGTGATTATTTCGTCCGGTTTATGGCGGGTTCCTTTAAGCATTCTTTCGACTAGTTCTTCGGTCGGGGGAACAATAGGCAGTCCGTCTGTGTATTTACATATAGGAGCATTGTTATACAATTGAGGGATATCCTCGGTCTGTTTGAAAAATTCCTGGGCTTCCAGTAGTGTACCTTTAAAAATATAACGCGGATTGGATATATCCAATGTCGGTGGATTTTTCTCTTCCTCCGTCAGAGGTCGCACCAGGGCGTCCAGCAAATTGTCGATCCATGACTCTACATCCTCAGGCCCGGGTATATGGCGTGAACCCCATACACGCCTAAGGTTAGGCATACCGTTTAGCCAGCACGCCTGTTTCCAGCACTCATCCTGGTCTTCGAAAATGATAAAAACAGTCGGAATTCCAGCTTTCTCTATTGATGACAGGTGGGGCAACTGCTCCCATATGGCACCATGTCACCATACCACGCCACGAATGAGTGCATCCGTGGTTTTCATCTCCTCTTCCGTGAGTGCCACACTGCCCTCTTTTGTCATATGAGCCGCGGCGTAGCTGATATTCCAGTTTACTTGCGGGAATCGTTCCGGAAGCATCTTGACCAGCGGGATAAGAATTCCCTGTTCTCCACCGGCACCGACGCTCATGGTAATATTCTTGCCTTCCAGCGTATCGAGTCGCGGTGCCAGTGGGTGCATCTTAACTGGTTCCTGGATTCCAACAGGATTCAAATACTTATATACTTTGTCCTTCTCTGCCATTCATCCTCCTCATTACAGAACATCTATGTTTTAGAAAGTCCTGCCACCAGGCCAGAGTTCGTTAGCTTCTTTCTCCATCCCCAAACCGAGTAGTTTTTCTTTCTTAGGCTTTGAGGTGTTCATGTCCCAGTTAAGCGCACCGAGAGCCCAGTAGGCCTGCTGCATAGCATCGACGGTCACATTTGCCAGAGGGCCCTCTTTCTGGGGTGGATTGCCGGTAATTCTTGGGTGGACTTTTAATTCAAGCGGGTTGATACCTTCACGAAGATTAAAAAGGTGACGCATTACCAGAATCCTCTCACCGCACTTCAGCAGTTCTTCCATTGAACGGTCTGCTCCGGTAGCTCCTGCCATATATTCAGGTATTAACCCGGTGGTGGGTCCCATGAAGCCGAACAGGCAGCAGCCGACCGCATTTACGATGTGTGTTGAGAAGCTTGACGGGCCGAAATTCTGTGTATGTCGTCCTGGGGTAGGTTCGATATGGAATCTCGCAGTGGCTGTCTCACCACCCATGCCGAACAGTTTCGGATCATGCATACCAAGTTCCTGTCCGCCGATATGTATGGCGTACTGGTCGGATCCCTTACCGATTTTTTCTGCGGCAACTTTTACACCATCAGCAAGGATGTCTCCAAGTCCTTCCCTCTTTGCCAGTTTCCATGTCATATCGACTATTGCCTTGTGATTGCCCCAGGTTAGTTCGATACCATCAGTGTCTGCCTTGGTGAGAATACCGTTCTCATAACATTCCATTGCGAAAGCGATCACGCAGCCACCGGAAATAGTATCGATTCCGTATAGGTTGCAGATATGACTCGCCATTGCGATAGATTCTCTATTGTTGTTCAGGCATAACGGCCCGAAAGTAGCCTGAGTTTCGTATTCAGGGCGTCGGTTACCAGCCGGGTAATTATATTCACCGGTTCCTGCTTTTAGAGAAGCCTGACAGGAAATAGGACACTGCCAGCAGCCAAACCGCTTGTCCAGGTTTTCTATTGTCGCATCACCGGTGAGTGTAGATATATCAGGGAGATCGACTACACCTATACCTCCCCAGTTTTTTATCGGAGTATCTCCGCTGTGCGTTGAACCGGCTGTTATCGACGAAGTACCGTATGTATGGAAACTGTCGATAAAAGAACCTCCTCCCGGCCCAGGTCGTCGTAAAGCATCGACATGCTGCTTTCTTGCCGCCATCATTCGTTCTCTGTCGGCAAGCTCAAGACTCTTTTGGTCGCCTATTGCTACCACGGCCTTCAACCGCTTTGAGCCCATCACTGCGCCCAGTCCGGAACGTCCTGCAGCAGCTCCTTTCTCGGTGACGATACAGGAGACAAGAGACACTTTTTCGCCGAAGGGGCCGATACAGATGACTTCCGTACCTTTTCCATGTTTATTTCTCAGCATTTCTTCGGTCTCATAACAGTCTTTACCCCAGACCTCTGCAGCTTCGACCAATTCCGCTTTACCATTGTTGACCAGCAGGTAGACCGGTTTTTCGGATATTCCGGTGAAAAATACCGCATCATAGCCGGCAAACTTCAGTGTCGGACCGAATATTCCTCCGGAATTTGCATCACCCCAGCCGCCCGTCAGCGGAGATTTGGCTACCGCCACGTACCGAGCCCCGGTAGGAGTTGGTGTGCCGGTAAGAGGTCCGGTTACGATTCCCAGCATGTTATCCGGACCAAGGGGGTCTACGCCTGGTTTCATCCTGTCGTATAGTACTCTTGCTCCCAGGCCGTATCCACCGATATAGTCGCGGTAGAGACTTTCATCGGGGACTTCCTCCTCTATTACTCCAGTACTTAGATTGACGAATAGAAGCTTTCCTGCATAACCTTTTAACATTTTGACCTCCTCATATTATTAATAATATTTTAGCTTCTTTTGATCGAATTGATAGACTTTTATAAACCTAGCTTGATATCCTGCTCATTTATTATCCCTATTTTTACACAGATACTTGGTTGTCTCAAGTTTTTATGAAATAGGGCTTCACCCAATCATGAATAAATGAGTTGGCATATAATCTTATATTCATTAAAATGATTAATGCGGTAATTAATTGATATGACCTATAAGGAGAAGAACTATGGAAAGAGTTAAGGGGAAGGTAGCAATTGTGACAGGCGGAGCCAATGGTATAGGAGAAGCGACCGCTAAACTACTGGCAAAAGAAGGAGCAAGTGTGGCGTTTGTAGATATTGACGATGAAAATGGGGGGAGGGTAGTCGAAGAAATTATATCCTTGGGCGGCCAAGCAGTATACAGACATGCAGATATAACCAAAGAGGAAGAAGTCGCGCAGGCGTTTGCGAATTTTTATGAAAAGTATGGCAAGCTTCACATACTGGTGAACAATGCTGGAATTGCCGGTGCACGAGTACCTGCCCATAAAGCCACTGTTAAAGACTTCGACAGGATTATGGATACAAACTTGAAAGGGACATTTATCTGTACCAAGCACGCCATACCTTATATCCTGAAAACCGGTCCCGGCAGTATCGTTAATATCGCTTCGATATACGGCATCGTGGCTTCCGATGTCCCGATCTATGATACCTCCAAAGGTGGCATTCGAGCCATGACGAAGTCGGACGCCATTCTTTACTCGAGGGACAAGATCAGATTTAATTCTGTTCATCCTGGTAATATCAAAACTCCGCTCTTCGAAAAACTGGTAGATGAAGTAGATCCTCAGGGACTCTATCATGCCGTACATATGTTATCTGTGACAAATCCCCTGAACCGCATGGGAACCCCGGAAGATATTGCATACGGTATTTTATACCTCGCTTCCGACGAATCCAGTTATGTCAACGGTATTGAACTGGTGATAGACGGAGGTTTCATAAATATGCCGTTTCCGGTATATGAAACGAATACGTCGGACTGGACTACCCTTAATTATTACGATAAACCTGAATAAAGGAAAAAATTTATAAACGGTGAGATAACAGAAGGATCGTGTTATTTATTAATAGAACTGATTCTTTAGGTTTTCTCATGATCATTTTAATCAATCCGAACCTCTTTGTAAGTCGTTTGTAATGTTTTTTTAATACTTTGCTTTCATTCTTAATCTGTTTTTAATACCGCACGTGTATATTAAATACAGAGTAATAAGAAAAATGAGAAAGATCAAAAAATGAATGGTACTTAGAAAATCGATGTATTAGAACAATTGGTTATGTTATGTATCATTTAGTTGTTTTGGCTAGTCTCAAAACAATCTATTCTCTTACGCTAACTTTAGTATCAGTTATTTGTATCAATAGTTATCAACTAATATTCTTTTGTATGTTAAAAAATTGGATGGCATCAGTTAGCATAAATACAGACGAATTTTTCTATTGTAAGGTGGTTTGATCATGAATACAGATAAGCAATCTGACTACAGGATGATGTCTCGTGAAAACGAGATAATAAAATCGGCATTACATAACATAGAAGAACATAGAGAAATGTTGATCGATGATATTGAGTCGCCTGTTAATACCACCCGTTCACAACATGAAGAAATGCCTGAATTGACCGGGCTTCCCATGTCCGATATTAAAGAAGCTCTGGAAAGGGCAGAGAAAGTTAATAGTTTATCACAACAAACGATAAAGAGTACAAGGAAATCAATTCTTGAAGCTATCGAAAAAGCAATTTCAGATGCAAAGCAAACAACTGAAGAGATAAAAAAGGCTTTTAGCGAAATATTGATTCGGGTTGAAAGTGTACAAAAAGAATCCGTTGAGTCCAGAAAGACGGCGGATTCAATCGTGTCGGAATTCTCTCAGCTATTAGATAAGGCAGAATCAATCAATGATACGAGCAAAGCGACTACGAAAATTGCTGAGGAATCACTTAAAGCTATGACAGAAGCTCTTGAAAAAAGTGAACTTGAAAACGAATCAGCAAAAACAACTGTCGAAAATATGACAAATAAAGTTTTAAAAGCTGTAGATTCGGCGGTGTCAGCATCAAGAGAAGCTGAGCAAATAGCCAACCAAAAAACAGATACGTTACTTGAGTCCGTTGAACAGATGAGGAAAGAAATCACAGAACTGTCAGAAAAATCTTCACAAGAAGTTGATGGTGTATTTGAAAAGATAAGTAATGAAGTTGAGGGACTAATAGGATCGTTAACTACAGTTTCTCAAGAAGCTCTGGAAAAAACAGAAAAGGTGCAAGCTGAAGTTATAGATTCGGTCATTTCAACGGAGAATAATATCAGGCAGGTGGCTGAAGCGGCTGTAAAAGGTGCGGAAGAGGCAATCAAAGAATCAATAGAAATTTCAAAGGATACCATAGATAGAACTGAAAAGATGAACAAAAAGGTTCTGGAAATTAAAGCCAGAGCTGAAATGTCAATACAAGCCTATCAAGATACTCTAGCTTTTACAGATAAATTACAGGAAGAAATCAAAGCTGCCAGGCAGAAGGCAAAAAGTATATCAAGTCAACTTGAGGATACAGTAAAACAATTCGATGGGTATTATCTGACAGATGACTATGGTTTGGTAGATGAGACGAACGAAAAAGAATCAAAAACAAAAGCCCAGAACAACGGTAGCGAGAGTAAAGAACATTCATCTACAAATACTAAAAACAATCAATCGGTAAAGCCATCCTAAGTAATCGTATAATTTATACTGAACAGAACTTCATCTGACATCTTAAATATGGCAAATAAGAAGAGGGCGAATGTCAGATGAAGTTTTTTTACAAACCTAAGATCAATAATATATATCAGTCAGTCATAGGCAGCAATTTAATATTGATTGTTCCATTTTCATCAGAGGTGCTTTCCACTAAAGGAAATTCGCTAAGGATTTTGAGAAGAGCATGAGGATCCTTTCCTGAAATCACAAGAATATGCTCACGGGAAGTTCCTTTACGGAGAATTATATTGATGCCATCTGTGTTTTTAATAATTGACTCAAGTTTCTCTAATTGTTTCCGGTCAACAGGTGTTTGGATAAATACAGGCACTCCTAACCCTTTAACTGCGGACAATATTTCTTCCTGACTGTGCTTGTGGTCATTCTGTGTTATATCTTTGCTATCCCCGTTTATCCTCTTTGGAGCTTTCTTTTCATTTTTCGCTAAGTCAGTAGGAGTTATTACTGAGTTTGATTCAAGCGTATCTTTTGAAACCTTACCGGATTCTTCAACTTTGTTTATTACAAATTTATTGATTTCACTTTCAGAATTATTATTTTCATTTTCATTTACTGGTGGCATCTCTTCTGAAATATTATCGGATTGTAAACCATGTTCCTTGTCGACTATGTCAAAGTCATCAACACTCTGGTTGTGAGTTTCCGTCATTACCTCCAATAAAGATTTGTCAGTGCTTTCATTCTTTATAATATTCTCTTTAATATTTCCGGAGATTTCAGTATGTTCCTCTTCTGATAAACCTACAGGATTATCATCAATGGATGCTAGTTTCTCCAGAGTCTTCTGAAATTCTTTATTTAGTATTTCGAAACCATCCCATATGGAAGGATAATCGATATTGATATCATTTACGTTAATATTGTCTACTTTTTCAGTACTTTGCTTAGGAGTGTATTGATTGATTATTTGTACAGTAGTATTAGCTTCAATTGAATTGAAATTAGTTGATTGGTCAAGTGTAATAGGTTTTTCAGAAGGTTGATCTAAAAACTCACAGAAGTTGTTAAAGACTAATTTACCATATATGTTTGTAAGATGTTGCATGACGCTACTTGCGCTGTTTTTCTCGCTTGAGATTAATTGATCGAAGGTATAACCTCCGGCAACCAGACTTAATAGTGCTGATTCTTCATTTGAGAGAGTTTTTTTCGCATTGGTTGCATCAATGGTATCATCGCCGATATTTGAAGCCATGTCTTTGAAAATTAGCTGGGCGATTTCTGGTCTTGTTAACGTGTCAATTATAGGATACTCACCATACGAAACTTTCCGGACACAATTAATGAGTTCGTCTTCAAGTACTCCAGTGGACAAGTATGCACTTACACCTAAACCTAACGCAGTATATATCAATTCATCTTCAACATTTTCAAGTATTATTATTACCGACACTCCGGGATATGTTGCTTTGATAGTTTTAATATAATTAAAAACACCGGTATTATTTTCACCCGTTGAAATTATTACAATTTCTGGTACACTATCCTTTATAGAATCAATAAGATTTTCAAGCTTGTCGAGTTCTCCGATTATGTGTATATCATCAAACGGATCGAAAACGGCTTTAACACCATTACACAAAAACTGTTGTTGTATTGCCAGAATGATGTTAATAATTTCCGACTTAGTTTCACTCACAATCATTTATCCTTAAACACATTATATAACCGTCATCTGTTGAAGTGACAGGAATTCATAAAATATTTATAAGCTTTGCATTAATATTTTATTAAGATTTTCTTTAGCCTTGTTAATAAGGAACATAAATCGAATACTCATGACAGGATTTATAGATATACGCTTTCAGCCATAGATTCTTACATTCGGATACTAATGAATTGTGACACATTTCACAATAAATATGATCAAAATGTCTGACCTGCACTCATATGAATCCTGTAATTTGTGAACTCATGGAGATAGTAAGGATTTGTTAAGAAACGTGTCCATTAGCTTTGGGGATGGAACGAAAAATCGGGGTGAGAGGACTTGAACCTCCGACCTCAGCGTCCCAAACGCTGCGCGCTAGCCGACTGCGCTACACCCCGTTGAACAATTCTTATTTTACCATAAGAACATTTCTATTCCTATAAAAAAGAGTCCCGTAACAATCGGGACTCTTAAAGTCATAATGAATTGTGGTTACTATCCCTGGCTTTCTTCTACCAGTTTCATTAGTTTTTCGTACTCTTCATCGGTTCTTTCCTGGATCAACTTTATGTCATCTTCGGTAAGGTGACGGAACCTGCCCTGTAGTTTCAGATAGTCCTGGACAGGCTTGCGGTTAGCTACTTTCATGCTCAGTTTATACTTGCCATTCTCAACTTCATAGAGGGGGAAAACACCTGTCTGCACTGCCAGCTTGCCTATTTCGATTCCCATTTCAGGAGAAGTTCTCCAGCCGGTGGGACACACTGAGAAGATATGTACGTAGGCAGGACCGTCCGTATCCGCTGCTTTCTTTACCTTGTCCATAAGATCGAAAGGATAGCTGGGACAGGCAGTAGCGACGTACGGAATGTTATGAGCTGCTGCTATTAAAGGCATATTCTTTTTCCAGGTAACCTGACCTATGCTCTTTTTACCTGCCGGCGCGGTCGTCGTGGAAGCGCCATACGGTGTTGCTGATGAACGCTGGATGCCGGTATTCATATAGGCCTCGTTATCCCAGCAGATATAGGTAAAATCATGTCCTCTCTCAAGAGCGCCCGAAAGAGCCTGGAGACCGATATCGCTGGTGCCGCCGTCACCGGCTGTAGCGACTACATTCACCTTCTTTTCAGGCTTAATACCTTTACGCTGCATCGCTTTAAGTCCGGATTCTATTCCTGAAGCAACCGCAGCAGTATTCTCAAACAAGGTGTGAATCCAGGGCACACGCCAGGATGTCCACGGAAGTTGTGAAGATACGATCTCCATGCAGCCAGTAGCTGATACGACTATTGTATCAGGCCCCAGGGCTTTCATGGCCTGTCTTACGGCAAGTACCTCGACACAGCCTATGCAGGCGCGATGACCCGGAGCAAGGTATTCCTCTTTTGTAACCTGTCTTTTACCATAATTGATATAATTCTCTGTCATTATTCCCTCACCCCGTATATCTCGAATTCACGACCACTTCCCTTGTCGGCAATTTCGATACCCTTATTTATTATTTCCTCAAAACCGGCAACAGTAACGTCACGTCCGCCAATACCGCCGATAATGTTTGTTACCTTGGGTTTGTCTGCCTGGTTATAAAGCGCAGATCGTACCTCAGCACAGACAGGTCCTGACTGACCCCCGAGTGAATACGCCCTGTCGAATACAACCAGCGTTTCGGGTCCTTTTACAGCTTGTCTTAATTCATCGGTCGGGAAAGGACGCCATAACCTTATTCTTACCAATCCGACATCCTTACCTTTGTCACGCATCTTATCGATCGCAGACATAGCCGTCTGACTGTAACTGCCAATTGTGAGAAGAAGGATTTTTGCACCTTCGGTCCGATAGGTCTCAATCGGAGCGTACTGTCGACCAAATTGTTCCCCGAACTCTTTCCAGACTTCGAGAACGACTTTCTTCGAGTTCTGGAGATTTTCTTCCTGTGCCCGGCGTGCTTCAGAGTAGATTATCGGAGGAGCGAAGGTGCCCATAGAGACAGGTTTATCGGGATCAAGAGGAAGAGGATAGTTGTTACGTGGAAGGAACTTGTCTACCTCGGCCTTTTCCTCGATAAGTATGGGTTCTATCATATGGGATAAATGGAATCCGTCGAGATGCACCATTACCGGCAGCAATACTCGTTTGTCTTCGCCGATTCTGAATGCGCAAAGAACGTTATCGAATACTTCCTGACCGTTCTCGGTAAATATCTGTATCCATCCGGTGTCCCGGACAGCCATTGCGTCCGAATGATCGCCCCAGACGCTTAACGGAGCCGAAAGAGCCCGGTTGGCAACTGTCATAACTATAGGGAGTTGCATCGATGCCGCGCAGTATAATACCTCGTGCATCAGTTCAAGCCCCTGTCCGGCTGTAGCTGTAAACGTTCTTGCACCGACTGCTGAAGATCCAAGACAGGCACTCATTGCAGAGTGTTCGGATTCGACAGGGATATAAGAAGCGTCAAGTTCACCCTCGGCTACCAGTTCGGCTAGATGCTCGACTATATGAGTCTGTGGAGTGATTGGATAAGCGGCAACAACGTCGACATCAGCAAGTTTGGCGGCTTCACCGATAGCAAGAGAAACTTCCATTCCAACTCTTTTTGCCATTAGCTTTCCTCCTCTACCATGCTGATTACATTTTTAGGACATTCCTGTGCACAAATGCCGCATCCTTTGCAGTAAAAAAGATTGGCCACGAACAAGCCGTCTTCCTGCTGTTCTATGCAGCCTTCGGGACAGAATATATAGCACATACCGCATTTAATGCACTTGGAATAATCGGAAATCGGTTTCTGCGAACGCCAGCCACCAGTGGCATACTGCTCGGCACTTCCGGGTTCGGTTACGATAGAACCGATTTCCAGGTCTTTCCAGGTAACTTCAGTTTCATGTTTGAATGCCAATTTGCTTTACTCCTTTATCTGAGTATCTTCGAACGCCTTTTTCATTGCGTTGATATTGCGTTCAGCGAGTCTCCCAAACCGGACTTCCAGTGGTTCGGTAAGTGACTCGATATCGACAACACCGGTTGCCTTTAATAAGGCACCGATCATCGTAGTATTGACAATATTGACTCCCAGCAGTTCCTGGGCGATATGAGTCGCATCCACTACGGCAACTCGCCATTTTCTGTCAAATTCAGCAGCGACATCGGAAAGTGGACGCTTTGTGTTAAGAACAATAGTTCCGCCATCCTTTAGACCTGATGTTACGTTTACGATAGAAACAAGGCCGGAATCGAGTACTACAATAGCGTCCGGCTCCAGAATCTCGGCTCTTACTCTTATGGGCTCATTCTTACTGATTCTGTCAAAGGCAAGGACCGGTGCCCCTCTTCGTTCCGGGCCGAAACTGGGAAATGCCTGAGCATATTTACCTTCTGCAATTGCTGCTCTGGCAAGGAGTTCAGCAGATGTTACGGCGCCCTGACCTCCCCTGCCGTGCCATCTTACCTCAAAGAGTTCCGCTGTTTGAATCACCTTGTCCTCCTGTTCTAAGAAATAGTATCCCTATGATTTTGTTTTGGGTATATAAAAAATACCCCTGGGGCGACTCGAACGCCCGCACCCAGCTCCGGAGGCTGGTGCTCTATCCACCTGAGCTACAGGGGCAGGACACTAATAATATAATGCATCACCCCGTCTGTAATCAAGGATTATTAAGTTCAGGTGTGTTACGGGAGTATTTTAGGTGAAAAAAGGTATTGAGTTGTCGTTTTGAGGATCTTTCGTATTACGGTCAGTTGGGGTTTATATATCACAATCCTGTGATGCCTTCTCGTGACCGGCATGCCGAGGATTGCTGAAAAGACTTTCTCTTCCACTTCACCGCGGCAGACAACTGAATATTCATCCTCACCGGGATTTATTTCTATTATAACCGGTAAGAGTAAATTATTCCACAAACTCGAATCAGTAATTTCACTCAGGTATTTCAACTCTTTTTTCTTGAATATATGTCGTTCGCCATCACGAAGTGTAACGAAAGGTATTTCTTCCTTTAAAAGTACATCAAGCGATTTCTGCGAGGTAGGAAGCTGAGAGTTTAATACTCTGAGTTCGTGTTTTACCGATTCCTGAAGCAATCTGTCATATCGATTGTTATCAAGCATTTGCTTCTTTTTGCTCCAGAATTACTTTAACTCTTTTGAGTCTGGCTTTTTCTTCTCTGTCTCTTTCTTCAAATTTCATGGTGAGAAACCTGATAGTCTCTTCCAGGTTAGGAATAACCTTGTATTCAAGAGCATTGACGATACGTTTCGTGCGGTTGATCTCTTTTCCAAGAATCTCCATTGTCGTTTGCAGCTCGGCCAGAGTAACTATAGCATTCAGGCATTTTTCGGCAAGCTGAGATGTCCTGTCCAGATAAGCTGAGGTGTCTGTCTGGCTGTATCCGTCTTTCTTTCCAGAGTCTTTCATTTCCAATACCGGTACGCGAGCACCAGCAATATTTCTGGAACCGGAAACTATCTCCAATTCTCTTTCTGCCCCTGCAAGTTCTTTACCAAGTGCCAGGTACCCATGATATCCGGCTGTTATGGACAGAGACCTATAGGCACCAGAAAAATCATCCAGCATAGTCTGCTTTGCTTCAATAGTTTCCCTGGCGATACTAAGAAACTCCATTACCAGTATGGAAAGCCTGTCCTTGAGTATCCTGCGTATTTTTGAAGCAAGTGTAAGACGCTTACGCATTCGTATCAATTCTATCTTTGTAAGTCTTCTGGTATGCTGCTGAGTCATATATTAGTTTCCTGGAGTTTCCCTGTATTTCGGTAGATATTTCTTGATCAAGTCCTGACTGACAAGTTTAAGGTCTTCTTCCGGTAAGGTAGAGAAAAGTCTCCAGCCAATATCCAGTGTTTCTTCAATGGTTCTTTTCTCGTTTTCGCCCTGGGAAATAAATTCATTCTCAAACCGGTCGGCGACTTCCAGATAAATCTTGTCACGGTCAGAAAGAGCGTCAGTTCCGATAATAGTGGAAATTTCCCTGAGATCACAACCTTCGGCATAGGCGGAATACAACTGCATGAAGACATTGTTATGGTCTTCACGCGTTTTTCCTGGTCCGATTCCTTCTTTCATCATTCGCGAAAGAGAAAGAAATACATCGATAGGCGGGTACACGCTGTTTCTTTCAAGATTTCTCGATAAGACAATCTGCCCTTCGGTAATGTAGCCGGTGAGATCAGGTATTGGATGATTGATATCATCATCAGGCATGGTGAGAATGGGCATGATAGTAACCGAGCCTTCCTGGTCTTTTATCCTACCAGCGCGTTCGTATAAGGTGGCAAGATTGGTATACATGTAACCGGGATACCCTCTTCGTGAAGGGATTTCCTCTCTCATTGCAGAAAGTTCTCTCAAGGCTTCACAATAATTTGTCATATCACTGAGTATCACAAGCACATGCATGTTAAGATGAAACGCCAGGTATTCTGCGGCGGTGAGTGCTAGTTTCGGTGTGGACATTCTTTCGATCACCGGATCAGAAGCTGTATTTATAAAGGCAACTGTTCTTTCTCTGGCGCCTGTTCTTTCCAGGTTCTGGATAAAAAAAGCAGCATCGTCATAACTGACGCCGATTGCGCCAAAGACAATCGCAAAACCTTCATCAAGACCTTTTACGGTAGCCTGCCTGATAATCTGGGCAACAATCCTGTTGTGGGGCATCCCGGAACCACTGAAGATGGGCAGTTTCTGACCTCTCACCAGTGCGTTCAGTCCGTCGATAGAGGAGATACCGGTTTCGATAAACTCAGCCGGTGGTTCTCTTTTTGCGGGATTTATCGGCTCTCCATTGATATCCATATATACTTCAGGTATGATCTCCGGTCCTCCGTCCATGGGATTACCCATACCGTCAAACATTCTGCCGAGAATATCCGGTGAAACAGGCAGCTTCAAGGTTTCACCACGGCACCTTAGTTTACTTCCGGCGAGGTCAACTTCGCTGACTCCGCCGAACACCTGTACGATAGTTGACTCTTCACTGATATCGATCGCTTCACCTCGCTTGATCTCTCCGGATGCCAGCTGGACATCGACAATCTCGCCATACTGAATACCGGGAATATAATCAGCTACCAGTAATGATCCCTTTGCTCGCTGAAATGACTTTGTTTCTTTTATATATAAAGGAGAATCTGTCATTACGCACCTCCTTTTTCGACTACGAGATTGGATTCCATATCTGATACAAGTTCTTTTACCTTACCTTCGAATTCCGCGTTGGGTATATCTTTTAATCGGGAGATCCGTATTACAATTGGCGAAGTGCGTAGCTCATCTATGTCGGTTCCCGCATTCAATGATTCTTGGGCTAACTCGTAGTACCTGATGATAGTTTTAAGCATTTGATGGGCTCTAGCTGGAACGCAATATGTATCTATAGGATGATAGGCACTCTGCGCCAGGAAATCTTCACGTATCATTCTTGCTACCGCCATTAAGAGTTTATCACCGTCGGGCAGCGCTTCAGGACCAACCAGTCGCACGATCTCTTCAAGCTCAGACTCCTGCTGTAGGATTCTTAAGGCTGTCGATCTCGTAGTAGCCCAGTCTGGACTGATTTCCGACCACCAGCCTTCCACTGCTTCTGCGTATAAACTGTAACTCGAAAGCCAGTTGATAGCCGGAAAATGTCTCCTGTTAGCCAGTGATGCATCGAGTGAATAAAGAGCATCAACGATTCTCAGTGTATTTTGAGTTACTGGCTCGGAGAAATCGGCGCTGGGAGGACTTACGGCTCCGGCTACCGTTACTGAGCCCCTCCTGTGCGGACTGCCAAGACATTCAACCAATCCGGCTCTCTCATAGAATGAGAATAAGCGTGAACCAAGATAGGCCGGATACCCTTCTTCACCGGGCATTTCTTCAAGCCTGCCGCCAATCTCTCTCATTGCCTCTGCCCACCTCGAAGTGGAATCCGCTACCATGAGAATATCGTAACCCATGTCCCGGTAGTATTCTGCCATCGTGATGCCGACAAATACACTGGCTTCACGGGCTACAACCGGCATATTGGAGGTATTGGCGATGAACACCTCTTTTTCCTGGAGAAGTCTGCCGGTAGTAGGATCCTCAAGCTGTCTGAAGCTATAAAGTACGTCGGCCATTTCGTTTCCCCGTTCTCCACAGCCGACATAAATATTCAGGTGAGTCTGTGCCCACCTGGCAAGCTGCTGAAGCGAGACTGTCTTTCCCGTGCCGAAACCACCTGGGATGGCGGCTTTGCCACCAAGTGCCAGCGGGAACATATAATCAAGGATCCTCATTCCTGTGACTAGAAGCTGTGAGGCTTTGAACCTTTGTTTATATACACGGGGTTTCCTTACCGGCCATTTCTGCATCATGGGTAGTTCAATCATTTTACCTTCAGATTCTAGTCGTATTATTGTTTCTTCTACGGTAAATTCACCTTTTCGTATATCTTTTACCGTGCCGCCCATTCCTGGCGGTATCATTATTTTGTGTTCGATGAGTGAAGTCTCCGGAACGGTTCCGATAATGTCGCCTTCTCCTACAATATCGCCTTCCTTAACCGTTGGCGTGAAATCCCATTTTTTATCCAAAGGAATTGCCGAGGCTTTTACCCCGCGTTTCAGGAAAGAGCTTTGTTCCATTAATACCGTAAGAGATTTCTGAATGCCATCATAAATTGAGCCGACGATACCAGGCCCAAGGTCAACCGTCAGGATGGAGCCGGTTCCTCTAACCTTTTCACCAAGTGTAAGGCCCTGGGTCTCTTCGTGTGCCTGGATAATCGCTCTGTCGCCTTCAAGACCGATGATCTCACCGATCAATCCCTCATTCCCGATTTCCACAACTTCATATACCTGTGTCCCTTTCATATCCTTGGCGATAATAACGGGACCTGAAATTCTCCATATCTCACCCATATCAGGATTCCTCCTTGAATGAACCTAAATTTCTATGTCAAATCCTACAAATTTCCTGACGAACGCTCTGTAATGCTCAGCAGCGCTTTCCTCTGTTGCACCGCTTCCAGATGGCACTTCGATTATTATAGGTTTCAGGCGTTTATCTTCAATTACCTGGTCGATCATATCCCTGATATGAACAGCATAATCAGACTGTATAGCGATGATACTGACGGCTGGATTATTTACAAGCTTGGCCATTATTTCCCTTATACTAGTATCGAGCGCACTATCATCCTCAATCGTGTGGTAGTTTCCCACACCCGCGAGTCTAAGCAAGGTCGTGAGATTCGACCCGCCGACAACCGCTATACTCGATTTTCTGTCTATCGTCATTATGCTGTTACCAGGTAATTCCTTATTTCTTCAAGCTGGACATTATCCATTACAGCCTTAAGTATCAGCCTGATGTTCCGTATTTCAATTTCCTTTAAAATCACGTACCAGATTATGACAGCAGGAGACATTATCTTTGGCGAAAGGATTTCCCGTATTATTGAAAATTTTAGTTTCTCTATCGATTCATGAATAATCGAAATATCACCGTCTTTTTTATAACCGGCGATTATTTCCTCGACTACTGACTGGTACACGGGATAATTAAGCCTGGCCGGAATATCCTGCAGTTTGATCGATAACATATCTCTGATCAATTCGTCACTCAACATGTAACCACCGCTTATTGTCTGCCCTGCTGAGCTTGGATTAGATTCGCTAACTACTGTGCGGAGAATTGTCTGCAGGTTCGTCATATCCAGCGTGATCTTGAAAATCCTGGATAACACGGCTCCGTCTTTCAACTTGCCGGTCATTCCGATCAGGTTACCATAGTATATGTCTTCCATAATCGTATTTGTCAGGACTTCTTTTCTGAATCCTTCTTCGAGTCTGTATTCTTCCAATACATTTGCGTATTCACCCAGCTTCACTGAGTGCAGTAACCTAACTACCTCATCGAGGTTTTCTGCATTAATCAAATCCTCAAGCAATCCATTATTATATATGGTTCCGGCGGGGATACCTTTCGTTTTTTCGCCTGAAAGAATATTTTGTAGAGCTGTTTTAATATTAAGGATGTCATATTTGTATACATATGCCTGTAATATTTTCCGGTCGGCTTTCGGTACATTTTGAAACCAGACGATACGCACTAGACAATCGTTTAGATATTTCCAGAGTTTTTCATCCACATTAACGAATGTGTTGATATCAAGCCCTTCCAGGTAACTCCCGATGTCTGTGTCTCTAATGGAATCGATAATCTCTTGAACATTATCTGCTTGCAGAAGAGCATTAAGGTCATCTGAGGAAAACATTTTTGCTTCCTCTCCCTTTAAATATGCCGATATAAAAGCGTATCCTATCCCCGCCAAAATCATTGTCTCCTGGTATTAACCGAATAATTCTTTATTTATCTCAGGTAAAATTTGTGGAAGTAGAGTCTCAATTCTTGTATCGAGGGTATTATCTATTCTTAAACTGCTTTTAATATCCTCGATAACAGCACCACCTGTGCATTTTATCTCTTGATAATCTTTGATTACTGATGACAGTTCTGTATCATTTTTAACCAGGTTTTGAATTCTGTCGATATGCCCGATTGGAACATACACAATTACTTCACTCGTGCCTATAACCTTAATGCCTTCTTTGATAAGGTTCACAGTTAATTCATCGCTATTGGGTAGATCAGTAAGCCTGGACTTGAGACCAGACATGATTTTCTCGATTACTTCGTTCTTTACCCGCAGAATTTCCTGTCTTATGCTGATCTTGGTTTGTGCCCGGATTCTGGAAGCTTCAACTTCGGCTTCTTCGGTAATTCTGGCTTTCTCTTCCTCGTACTTGGCATTCTGCTGTTCTCTGGCTTTTCTTAATCTTTCTTCAGCTGTCAATTCCGCCTGTCTGATTATATCTTCAGCCTCAGCTTTTACTTTTTCCAATACGGCTTCGCTGATTTTTTCCATAGTCATAACAAAATATCCTTACATCAATCCAAGCATTGACAGTGCCATAATCGCAAACACAAAACCAAGTACACCGAGAAGCTCTACGAACACGGCAAGCATGATACCGTTTGTGAGAATCTTTCCCTTTGTCTTCGGCAAAAGGGAGATACCGGAGGCACAAACATGACCTTGGTATATTGCGGAGAAACATTCGGCTGCACCGGCCATCAGGCCGATACCAAGAATCATTGCTCCAGCACCTTCTCCAACACTCGCAACAACTGAATCCATCTTGGATATCACCGTAGTGATTAGTATAAGTACTATAAGCCCGTAAAATGTCTGCGTCATAGGTAATGACGCGAAGATTATGACATTCCTGAATTGACTTGAATCTTCAGCGAGAGTGGCTGTGCCTGCAGAACCGGCAATGCCGATGCCTATCGAAGAACCTACAAGTCCACCGATAAGAGCCAGGGCAGCGCCGATTGTCGCCAAAGCGGATGGATCGAACAACATATTATCCTCCTGAAATTACTTCATTACTAAAGGTATGGTAGTGCGTTTCCTTAATCTGAAAGGATTATATTCGGTTCCTCCACCTTCATAAAACTTAAAGAGGAATTCCACGAAACATAATCTGAGTGAATGCATAAATCCTGTTATTGCAGTCAACACGAGATTAATTGTATGTCCGAATATGACTATTATAACAGCAAGAATAATTCCTAAAACCGCAGCTATACCACTGTTCATCATTTCGGTAAAAATTGTTGCCATCTGGTTAAAAGTGAAGGCCAGATAATATGTGGCAAGACCTACACCGGCTAACCTGGCGTAGGACATTATATCTCCTAACAGGCCTGTGATATCGAAAAGCCACAAGATAGCACCTAGCCCTCCACTGATCATAATGCTGGATATAACAACCAGTGCGATACCCGCAATAAGAAAATACGAAAGTATCGAATAGATTGCTGGTGTAAACCCCGGTATATCTAAGCCCATTAACGAATTCAATATGGTAGGAATACCTAACTGAATCATAGCAAGTCCTATTTTAGCAATGATAACGCCTTTATTTCTTTCTTTTACGGCTTTAACAAATGCAAGTATGTGACCCAGATTGACATGGATAAAGCCTATTCCCAGAGCGATACCAATAAACATGACAGGATCCTGAAGGGCTTCCTGAACGCTCTTAACCAGGGCGAGATTCTCAATGCCAATGAATTCATATATATTGCCGAAGTATTGTCCTGTTAGTAACCCACCGACCAGAGCGACTCCTCCACAAATATAAAGCAAACGCTGGAATTGTTTAAAAACTTCAGTAGAAGGATCATCGATAAATTTACTCAGGAGAAATTTCCCAAGTAGCATCAATCCGAGAGCATAAAGTACATCGCAAATCATCAAACCGAAGAAAAATGCGAACGAATATGTCACAATGGGAGTTGGATCCCATTCACGATACCTAGGAGTCGCAAACAGGTTGACAATTATCTGGAAGGGTTTACATCCACTGGGATTTTTATATTTTGTCGGTGGCTCCTCTGTAATATCAGGTTCCCTGGTATCGACGAAAACATAGGGTATTTTCTCCTTAATTTCCCCAGAGGTATTCTCGGCTGTATTTTTAGGCAGCCAGCCTTCTAATACAGAAATAAATTTTGCTTCGCTGGCTTTCTCCAGTACTGACAGTCTTTCATTTTCAGCTATTAATGCTTCTCTAAGCAGTACGAGTCGCTTCAGATCAGTATCGATCTGATTGAACAATTCTTCTGTAAATTTTTCTTTTTCCTGTTCATATTCAGCTATTTCCCGAGTAGAATTTTCAAGGAATTCCATTACTGAAATATCATCGGATGGAATATACAGTATTCTTCCGCCGAAACCTGAAATAACTGATTGTATCTTTTCAATCTGCCACGTGTCAGCAATAGCGTGGATGACAGTTTCATTACCTGCTGTCACTGTAATATTCTCAGTGATAAATTCTGCCAGTGAGTTCCGCAGGTAATCGGCGGACTCGGTCGGGATAACGATAATCCTGGATATAAGGTGTTTTCCTGAGTAATTAAGGTCTCGTAGACTAAGGTTTATCTTTTCAGCAATCGGTTCGAGATAGGTGATGATCTCATTTAAATGGAGATGTTTTTCGGTAATTTCCTGAATACGTTCCTGAAGCCTGCTTGTCTTGTTGTAAATCCGTTTGACTTCATCAGTAATTTCACCAAACGGCTGCGTGTATATGACTTCAACATCCTCGTCAATAGTTACTACATCCTTTTCGGGAAGATAGCTGAGTATTTTTGTGATATATGAAGCAAGTTCATTCACTTTCCTGTGCGCCTGTTCGATGGCTGTTCTGTCTACCGGGTCGAGTTCTTCACTTTCTTCTATATCAAGCACACCCATAATTTGCAGGATTTTTAACGTGCGATCAGAGTCATCTCTAACCGTGACTACTCTCATTTTAACCATCGGTTCGGTTGTGTTGATCAGGAAAGACGCCATGAATTTATACCCCGGTTACAAGTTTCACCATGCGATCAATAATTTCGTTGACTTTTTTTTCACTTTTAGCTCTTATCTCTTCTGCCTGTTGTTTTGCACCCTTAACTTCTTCATCAGCTTCTTGTTGAGCTTTTTCTATAATTTTTTGACCTTCAGCTTTCGCTCCATCGTACGATAACGGAGATGACAAAAGTTCCTGGCTTTTTTTATTTGCTTCGGAGAGTATTTCATTTGCTTTAGACCTGGCTGCATCAAGGAATTTTTCGGCCTCAATTTCAAGGTTTTCGATATTACTTGTAACTTTCTCCAAAATCTTTACCTCCTATAATGTACCAAGTCGCTGGAATACTCTGCAGGATAGTAAACAACCCGATACACCACATGCTTAAAAGTTTTGATAAAAAGAAACCCGGGATATTCCTGCCATAATCTTTAATTCAACGATTGTACATTCGGAAATGACCGTCAATATTATATCAAATACGCTCGTGAGTTGAAAGTGAAATATTGTTCGGTTGCCAAGAATTTATACCACTGTCATGATGATGCATATAATATATACGCACCGGTGATATAAAGCGTAATAAGCACTAGACCGTACCAGCTAATTATCCTGAGGAGTTTTCTATCTCGTTTAAATTTTATCCCTAGGAGTATAACGACCGTCATGATAATAGCAATAATGGCACTAACAGTATGTGAACGGGAAACCGATGACATTAACAAACCTTTTGAATATAATACATCAAGTACGAACACGTATGTAACATCAAGCATATTAGCGCCAAGGATATCCGCCACTGCTAGGTCGATCGCGCCCATCCTGAAAGCGGATATGGCGACTATCAACTCAGGCATTGAGGTGCTGACAGCAAGAAAAATACTTCCCACAAAACTGGAATCCCAGCCGGTAACTTCGGCGATTTCGTTTCCTACATACGACARCCATATWCCGGTAGCGACAATCACRGCTGCACCGATRAAAAAYTTMRGCCAGAGCCATTTTATTTCARGACTYTCARCGATATCATCGGGTGAAACCTYAACTGTTTCTACAGGAAAGGCYGGTGTAAGTGAGAGTTGGAAATTGCGTTCGGAGGTAAATATCCACCATGCTCCGGTAATATARACCACAAAKATAASAATGCCRGGAATTCCAACCCAYCCTAACGAAAGTTTTCCGATACTTTCGTTAAAACCAGTACTCAGAGCAATTATACCGAGGATAATTACACTGATTAATGCCGAACTTGAATGTCTCATACTGGCAAAGGCCAATACCGGTGTTTTTCGGTTCATTATGTCAATAATCGCTATTACACTAAGGTTAAAAATACAGCTTCCAAGAAGCGTGCCAACTCCGAGATCCGGAACACCTTCATCTCCTACTAGCGTAACAGAGCTTATGCCGGTTATAAGCTCGGGCATGGAAGTAATGATACCGAGGAGGAGCATACCTATCCAGATTCTACCGAGTCCGGTTTTTTCAGCTATTACATCGGCATACCGGGTCGTCTTTGTCCCGGCAAAGAGGATTATAACAATGCACAAAAGGAATTTAATCCAGACCAATAACGGGGACTCCTTGTAACATTAACAAGACTACGAAAACAGGATACTACAGCCAAATTTGATTATCAATTGCTAGCTACGGATTCAAGGTATTCCCGATACCATACAAGGTGTCGTATTACCCTGGCAGCTCTATGGGGTTGAGGGTAAATTAGAAATCCTTCCCTGTGATATGTGATATAGGCTGCTATGTCGTTGGCTGAATTCGGATATCCTCCCACCATATACAATGGAACGCCGTATTTTTTAACCTGCTTGAAGAACTCGCAGGCGTGTTCCTGTTCCGACTGGTCAGGAGTACCATCTATATCAACAGATACCCTCTCGATTCCTTTTCTGGGTATACGGTTCATCCGTCCAAACCAGGTGTTTGCCAGTAATGAATCCAGATTCTTATCCTGTAGAAGTATCCACAGTGTCTTAATGTTCTCTGTACTGTGCGCAACATCAGATCCGACAAGATCAACCGGGTTAGCGTGCGACCATCGCTCCGGCAGCAACTTATTAAGTTTTTCAATGGTAGATTGTTCCAGTTCCGGTATCTCCAGCCCTTCATTCTCGCAGGCCTCGGTTGCTACAACGCCAAGTCCGCCGCCCATGGTGAGTATCCCCACCTTTCTACCTTTCGGTAAAGGCTGGTTCAGTAATGCCACAACCACATCACATAACTCATCGTCATCCTTTACTCGTATCACGCCAGCCTGTTTGAAAGCAGCGGAATATACTTCGTCTGCGCCCGTAAGAGCACCAACATGAGATCTTGAAGCCCTGGCCGCACTCTTTGTACCTCCCGACTTGAGTACAACAATTGGTTTCTTCCTGGTAATCTCTCTAGCCGTCTTCAGAAAACGCCTTGCGTCACGTAGTCCTTCAATATAGAGGGCGATCACTTTGGTTTTGGAATCGTTCGCAAAATACTCGAGATAATCTTCTAGGTAAATACTCGCTTCATTACCGCAGCATACGAATCGGCTGAAACTCATACCATACCTGTCTGCGTTCTGGATGATTCTTGCTCCCATGTTCCCGCTCTGTGCTATCAAACCAACTCTTCCGGGTGGCATACCTTGGACGAAGTTCACGGTGTTTAGCTTGGTGTGAGTATCCATGTGTCCCATAGTGTTCGGGCCGATAAATCGTATATTGCCTTCGCGAGCAATTTCAAGAATCTCTTTTTCTCTTGCCAGGCCTGTTTCGTCAGTCTCTCTAAAACCACCGGAAATGATAAGAGCGGAGTTTACCTTCTTCTGAACGCATTCTCTGAGTGCATTCGGTACCAGTTCTGCTCTGACTACAATCGCTGCCATGTCAACCGGTTTTGGAATATCAAGGATGCTTGAATAGGATTTGCAGCCCATAACCTCCGCCGTAGAGGGATTTACCGGATATATCGGGCGGTTATTTGGTGCGAGGAGGTTGTTCATAATGCGTCCTCCCCAGCTTCCTGGATTATTTGAAGCTCCAATTACAGCAACTGATTCAGGATCGAAAAGGCTTTTCCAGACATCGTCAGGTACCAACGCAGTTCTCCTTTCAGAATACGGCAGGCTGATGTTATACATAAAGCTGCCCTATGAAAAATATTATCAGGTATGGTTTCAGACGGTCAAATTAATGGATGTATAAAACATGAATATGAAACACCTGATAAGTAATTTAGGTACGACAAACTAGGTCGTGTTATCTTTCAATCACCTCAAGCATAAAGCCGCACTTTTCCTCGGTATCAAAGAACGCGTAGCCACCCTTTGTGGCTCTCCATCCTCTTTGAACAACTTTATATCCCTTTTCCGCCATATATTCGACCACTTCGTCGATATTATCAACGAAGAAGGAATAGTGCTGGATACCTTCACCATTATTATCGAGATACTCTTTCTGCATGCAGTCTGAAATTGGTTCGATGAGTTCTATTTCCAGCGAACCGATCTTTGTAAAAAGCATTTTCAAGCGTACATCGGTCGGTTCGCCCCAGGCTTCCCATCTTACAGTCGGTTCGGCATCCAGTCCTCCAAAGGGACCGATCCCGATATCTTCCAGATTATTCTTGGCTTTCTCTATGTCTTTGACTATTATTCCTATCTGGCCAAAGTTGGTAAACGGCGATTGCTTCTCCATTATCTCACCTCGTGTAATATATCTTGATTAATAAATTACTTCTTCAGCAACCAGTTCCTCATATTCCTTGTCCCGGAGGCTGAGTATTTCTTTAAACACGTATTCGTTGTGCTCTCCCAATAACGGGGGAAGCTTAAGATCATAAGTATACTTCGACATTTCGAAGTGCGGTCCAGCTTGGGTGCGGAATTTTCCGATTCCGGGATATTCAAGTTCCCGGAAAAATCCTCTCTCTTTTAAATGAGGATCCTTATCCACGACATCTTCGCCGGTCGCAACTACCCCGGCAGCAATTCCGGCTGCCTGCATCAGGTTCATTACTTCTTCAGCGCTGTGTTGTTTAGTCCATGTGTTGACTATTTCATCCAGTTCTTCCTCGTTCTTTTTCCTGTTATCAAGTGTTTTAAACCTTGGATCTGAGACCAGTGAAGAATTTCCAAGTACGTTGCAGAAATTCGCCCATTCCTCGTCGGCAAATACGGCAATCGCGCACCACCGGTCATCACCGATACACCGGTAGGCATTATGAGGAGCGGCATAGGGGTGTTTATTTCCTTCCCTGTACGCTATCCTTCCGTTAGCAGCATAATCCAATACCAGAGGTGCCATGAACTGTACTCCGTTTTCATACTGAGACATATCGATATACTGTCCTTTTCCGGTGCGTCGCCGGTACTCGAGCGCAGCCATCAAGGCAATGATGTTATATCGGGGAGCAATGAAGTCAGTATAGGCAGCTATCCATGCAGGAGGTCTATCCGGCCAACCGAATATATTACTGAAACCTGCTAGCGCGGTTAATTTATGACCCGAACCGGGATGGTTGTAATGAGGTCCCGTCTGTCCCTGCATGGATGTGCTGAGCATAATAATATCGGGTTTTATCTCCTTTAGGACGTCATAGCCTAGACCTATTCTATTCATGGTCCCGCCGGCAAAGTTTTCTATGACTATATCCGCTTTCGACACAAGTTTCTTCGCCAGTTCTATACCGCGGGGATCCCGGGTATTAATGGTCACGCTGAGTTTCGAAGTGCAATACTGGTCGGTACTACCTGATCGGGGTTGACCTCTCAGCCAGCCTGGCCTTTTCCTTGATTCAACGATAATCACTTCAGCCCCCAGGTCGGACAGGTGTTTGGTCGTCAACGGACCGGTAAGATGCCAAGTAAAGTCTATCACTTTGATTCCGTCAAGTAATTTTTTAACCATCATTCTCTCCTTTTCAAACCGTGCTATATGACTCCGGATTGTTTCAATTCTTCAATTTTCTCTTCGGTTAATCCCAGTTCGCCATATATTTCTCTGTTGTGTTCCCCTATATGAGGAGCGCGGCGTGATAGATTCGGTTTTGCTTCCGATGTGGCGGCAAAAGCGCCGGGATAGGTTAAGGTAATTCCCAGTTCAGGATGATCGATTTCCTGCCAGAAGTCTCTTGATTTCAGTTGGACGCTTTCAAGGAGATCCGGTGTTGTCGATACCGGGTAAAGCATTATCCTGTTCTTTACGGCACCTTCAAGTAATTCGGCTTTGGTACGCTCCATGAAAAATCTGGCGGTAGGTTCTTCTATCTGATCCATTTCTTCCTGTGATATCTGAGGAAAATCAGGCCTTTCCCAGTCGAAATTTTTCAAAAATTCACTGGTCACTCCTTCTTCTTCCATCCATTTGATAAGGGGAAAGCTTGGAGAAAGCACTGAGTTGCCGCCGTGAGACCACGATACCCATCCGTCTTTGCAAGGCCATATCTGCGTGGTACGGTGGTTCGAAAGCATCATCCCTCCACCACCACCTCGTTTCTGAACGACCTGCCTGATATCCCACATCCCTGTGATATGCTCCAAGCATTGAACAACAGACTCCTGAATAGACACGTCTATTTGCTGTCCCTCACTCGTAAGCCATCGATAATAGAGAGCCGTTAACGCCCCCTGCGCTCCGTCAGCTCCTGCATGTAGATAAGCCTGGGAATGATGGCTGAAATGCAGCGGTGGTCGATCGACATCACCCCAGGGAGCCATGTCACCTCCCATCGCCCAGGCAACAATATCCGCTGTTTTCCAGTTTTTATATGGACCGGTCTGACCAAAAGGAGTGATCGAGACGAGAATGACACCTGGATTAATCGTCTCTAGGTCGGTATATCCCAGACCAAGATCATCCAGGTAGCCTGGCGGAAAGGTTTCGATAACGAAATCAGCCGTCTTCACCAGTTGCTTGAATATTTCCCTGCCTTCCGGCTGTTCGATATCCAGTGTTATTCCCTTTTTACTAGTGTTCAGAGCAAACCAGAACAGGCTTTTTTCAGGATCAGGATCATCATGGTAGAACGGACCGAGACGCCGGGCTTCATCACCGCCGGGTTTTTCTATTTTTATTACATCGGCTCCTAAATCTCCGAGTATCTTTCCGCACAAAAGACCCTTTTCATCGGCCAGGTCCAGTACCCGGTATGGACCGAGAACGGTATCTCTTTTCACGTCTTCGTGCATAATAACCTCCTTTGAATATGTTTGTGTTTTACTTATTATGTACCGATAATCTCACTACCATATATCCGTAATGACAGATTTAAGTCCTAATCGTGTAAGAGTTTCCGGAAGCGGTTTTCCCGTGGTTATATCCCAGCCCATTCGTTTGTAATAGTCATCCAGCATTTTTTTCAGCTCAGGGAGTACTTCTCTTCCCGCTACCGGACCATCCACAGGAGTGGATCCGTATCTGGGAGAGGGTGCTTCCATTTCTCTTGTATGACCACATCGATAGTTATATGCTCTAAGCAGGTTTACTATCCTGAGACCCACGATCTGCGCATCATCTTCCGTAAACTCCCATCCGGTAGCTGCTTGTACAGCTTCAGCCAACGTTTTCATTTCAACCAAGGTAGCGAAGCGGCACGTACCAAGTGTATCTTCGAATGACATCCTCCCTTTCCCGGATGTGGCTACTTCAACCGTGTCCTGCCATTCGTTGCCGGTACTCACAATCCCAACAGGACGTGATTCCAACGTACCCGTATTAGATGTTAATTTATCGAACATTTCCGTAAGGTACCCTCTGTGGTCGTAACCGCGCGGTGTATTACCCTTAAGAGTATGAACGGCAAATTCGGTTGCACCTTTTCCAATTATTCGGGCGGCACGCATAACTCCTTCGGCAAGAATATCACCGAATCCATCCCGATGAGCTATTTTATGCAGTATCTCTCTTGTTGCTTCAACATTACCCCAGTTAAGCTCGATACCTCCGGTATCACCTTTAGTGATAAGGCCTTTTTCATAGCACTCCATTGCTAGGCCAATTACCCAACCGGTTTCATTCATTTCAAAGCCCAGACGGTCGACCACGTTTGTCAGCATCATCGCTGATGCCACTTCCATGTTACCAATCTGGCTTCCCATTGCCGAAAGGCATTCGAATTCCGGTTCTTCCACAACTATACCTTTATATGGTCCTTCCGTAATAGTCGACTCATGGCAGTGTTTCATCTGGCAGGCCCAGCAAGGCGTATGTTTCGGATTAAATCTGCCGCGTATATATTCAGGGGTAAACTGTTGTAGTTTTTCGTTGTCAGGATAAATGTTGGTTGTGTAATTCTTAATCGGTAATGCACCGGTTTTTTCTACCATTTGATACGTACCGAGTGTTCCATATTTATAAAGGTTACTGCCCATCCTGCCGTTTTTTATTGTATCGACGATCTCGCGAGATAATTCGGATATTTTATCTGGATCACTTAAACTTACGCGGTTCTTTCCGCGTGCAACCGCTATTGCCTTTAGTTTTTTCGATCCCATGACAGCGCCGGTGCCATTATGTCCGGCAACATGCCCCCTATCGGCAACTATTGCCGCAAACTTTACAAGGTTTTCTCCGGTTGGGCCGATGGCAGCAACACTCATCTCCGTTTTTTTATAACCCAGTTCTTCTTTGATTAACTCATCGGTTTCCCAGGTATCTTTTCCAACAAGATGTGTAGCGTCCCTGATCTCGGCAGTACCGTCGTGAATATAAATGTATACGAATTTATCTGATGCGCCCTGGATAATAATCCCGTCCAGACCTGAAAATTTCAGATAGGCTCCCCAGAATCCATTCGCCTGGCTTGAGGTAGCGCCATTGGTGAGACATCCCTTGGTTGAAACGGAAAACGTTCCTCCGCCGGGAATCCTGGTACCCGCCAGAGGTCCGGTAGTAAATATCAGGCGGTTTTCGGGATCGAAACAGTCGATATCCGGACTCACTTCATCATAGAGATACATTGCCCCCAGCCCGGCTCCTCCGACCCATTTTCTTAATACATCTTCTCCCGGAAATTCTTCCTTTGTCGTTCCGGTGGTGAGATCTACTCTTAGTATCTTTCCTGCATACCCGTATTGTTTCATTTCTTCCTTAGCAGTATCCATTTTCAGCAGCCCCCTTTGGTTTTCTCAACCGATCTTTACCGGATATTCGGATTAATAATTATTACCTATTGAACGTGTCCGTATCAAATAATACCGAAAGATCTTAAAATCAGGCATTTGCGTAATCTTCCGTTTTCGGTTTATTCTTGCTTAGGAGGTTGTTATTTTATGGCGAATTCTATTGTCTCTACCGGTAAGATAGAAGAATTGAAGCGAATCGCCAGAGAATTGAAAATCGAGGCGTTGAAAATGATATACCGCAGAGGACAGGGGCACCCGGGCGGGACTTTTTCTGCTGCGGAGATTATAGCTTCTCTGTACTTTCATCACCTGCGTATAAGACCGCACGATCCGGAATGGAATGAAAGAGATAGGTTTATATTGAGTAAAGGTCATGCCAGCGCTATTCTATACGCTGCCCTGGCACAGTTGGGATATTTTCCTGTGTCGGAGATTGAAAGGTGGGGAGAAATCGGCTGCTGTCTTCAGGGCCACCCGGATATGAATAAAACTCCAGGAGTGGATATGAGTACCGGATGCCTTGGGCATGGTATAAGCATCGCCACCGGGATATGTCTGATCTCAAGGTTGAAGGGATTGGATTCCAGGACTTACGTGCTTCTTGGAGACGGTGAATGCCAGTCCGGTATCATATGGGAAGGTATCATGCTGGCAGCGAAATATTGCCTGGCAAACCTGATAGCTATACTTGATTATAATCAGGTCCAACTTGACGGAAGACTGGATGAAATACTCCCGATGGAACCTCTTAAAGAGAAGTGGGCATCTTTCGGCTGGAATGTGATAGAAATAGACGGTCATGATATACCTCAAATACTCAACGCACTTCAAAAGGCATCCAATAAGACAGATATGCCCACCGTAATTATCGCCAATACAATAAAAGGAAAAGGCGTTTCTTTCATGGAAGGAAAAGCGGAATGGCATGGTAAAGTACCTTCGGAAGATGAGATGAAACTGGCGATCGAAGAGCTGACACGAAATGGCTGATATTGAATTTACGCGTAAAATATTCGGTGAAACTTTGGCGGAATATGGCTCTGTAGATAACAATATTGTTGTCCTGACGGCGGATGTTTCATCATCGGTGTTAACGAATTATTTCAACGAACAATTCCCTGAGCGTTCTTTCAATACCGGGATAGCTGAAGCGGGAATGATCGATACTGCTGTCGGAATGGCGCTTGCCGGAATGACTCCCTTTGTCAACACCTTCGCTGCACTATTTTTAAGGGCGGTAGAACAAATTCGTTCCTGTGTCGCTTACCCGGATATCAATGTTAAGCTTGTCGGCTCGTATGCCGGTCTTTCTGATTTTAAAGACGGGCCGACACACCATTCCATAATGGATATTTCCATAATGCGAAGCATGCCTAACATGTCAGTTATCGTGCCTTCCGACGGCACAGAAATCAGAAAAATGATCCCGCTCGTTGCACAGCATAAAGGTCCGGTATACCTGAGAATAAGCAGAGCTGACATGGTAAAGATATTTCCTGATGACCATCAACCCGAGATAGGCAAAGGTATTATTGTACGTGATGGAAAGGACGTAACCATTATTACGAACGGACATATGCTGAGTCGTTCCCTGGAAGCAGCCGGAGTCCTTGCAGGAAAAGGCATCGATACAAGAGTGGTGAATATGCACACCGTAAAACCACTTGATACCCAACTCGTTCTCAGATGTGCCCGTGAAACCGGCGCAATCATTACCGCAGAAGAACATTCGATAATCGGCGGTCTTGGCAGTGCCGTTGCGGAAACGCTGGTTCGTGAGTTACCGGTGCCGGTGGAAATGGTTGGAATCAACGATACCTTCGCCGAGACCGCACTCGATCACGATTCGCTACTCGACCATTACGGTATGTCGGTAAGCGATATCGTTATCGCTACTGAAAAAGCTCTATCAAGAAAAAGTATCTAGTACCAGGTTGCATAGAAAATCAGGATAATCAAGCCGTTCGTGGTGAGCCTGTCGAACCACAACGGCGCCCTTCGACAAGCTCAGGGCGGACGGAAAAATATTAACAGTAATTACCGCAACTAAGGACTAGTTTTCTTTTACTTCCGGAGGAGGTTGAATCAACTCGAAGATGACTCCGCCGGTCTTGTTGGAATCAAGATAAGCAAAACCACTCCCGTCCGGACGGGTAAAACCTTGCGTCACCTTAAACCCTGCCTGCTCGGCGTTGTTCACGCTTTCACCGAGAGACTCGACCTGAAATCCGATATGGTGCATTCCTTCACCGTGCTCCTTGAGAAAGTCTTCGTGAATCGTTTTCCCATCGATGAGTTCAATTAACTCTATCTCAATGTTACCAAGGTGGAAAAAAGCCCGTTTCCCCCTGTAGCCGGCAGGCTGACCGTAATAGGTTGCGTCCGAATAATCCACGTGCTTGATCTCATAGGGTCCGAAACCGAACATTTCGGTATAGTACTTAATCGTCTCGTCAATATTATTGACGACTACTCCTATCTGGCAGAACGCAGATGGATTGAGGATCTTTTTTTCAGGCACAGATTGTTGATGACTCATGGTTAATCTCCTTATTTTTATGAGTATTTATCAAATACCATATCTCTCGGGGTATGCTCCAATATCCTTCTCGAATGCTTCGATAATTCGATCTACACTATCATACTCGGGATACCATCCCCACTCATCCCGGGCATAGCTGTCATCGAATCTTTTGAGAGTTCTGAAATCGTTACCGATTTCTTCAAGAGATGCATCCGGTTTGTAAATGACTTTCGTATTTTCATAACGGTTACCAAGAGCGGCTTCCAACTCAGCGGCGGTCACAAAATCAGGAATACCGGCGACATTGTAGTTCATCATCTTGATATTATCTCGTGGCACCTGAAGGACCATGTGTGCCGCTCTTGCCGCGTCTCTCATGTATATCATCGATATTGCCGTTTCAGGATACGCGTATATGCATTCGTTCACTTTTCCGGTGATGGCATCTTCGATCATTGCCGGAGCCCAGTGACCTTGTGTTCGTACGCCCGGTCCGATCATCTGGGCGTATCGGATCGACCTGAAATCGAGTCCGAATTTCCTGCTGTAATAGCGCCCAAGGCCTTCACAGTACAATTTACCGCAACCGTAAAATGTAATTGGTCTTTGAATGCTGACGTCCGTAAGGACTTCATCCAGCAGAAGCCCGAATGTGCCGAAGGTGCTGGTAAACATCATCTTTTCAACATTGAATATTCTCGCCGCTTCAAGGACATTATAGGTACCGATTACATTCGTCTGAAACGAACCCCAGGGATTCAGATCGGAGGCATTGGTCAGCATCGATCCCAGGTGGTAAATCTCGGTAACACCATTTTCATTTACGGCGTTCATAACCTGCGAGTAGTTGCTTAAATCCCCTTGTAGTATCTTACATTCGTTAGCAATATCGGCAATGCGGAACAGGTTGATGGTAATATCAAACAAAACTACCTTTTCACCTTGTTCGACCAATAATCGTGCCAACTCCGAACCGACATATCCGGTTCCTCCCGTTATCAACTTTGTCATTTCGGCTTACTCCTTTTCGTTTCTGTACAAAGCTTTAAGCCGGCGGATAAGGTCTCTGTCCCGTTTCTCTACCTCACTTTCATATTCGTCGGGATCCATAAACCATGGTTTACCCTCGGCGTAACGACCCCGGATCTTGGATACAAGTTCAGCGGACAATCCCCAGCTTTCATCGGCTTCTTTTTCCGCATAATTTTCCAAGACATCCTTCGGCCATCTCCACATCCCGGCAATATCGAAATGTTTCATCGATCCTTCGAAAGGCATTCGGAATCCGCAGGTGGTAATTATACCGAGTTCGATATCTTCGGCTGACGCAACTCCTTCCGCCCACAGAATATTCGCTTCGTGACGCATTGCGTCTTGAAGCCTGTTTATTACATGCCCTGTCCGCTCTTTTCTCAACCTGATGGGGATTTTCCTTATCTTTTCCATAAGCTGGCAGGTAATGTCATATGTTTCCTGTGAGGTTCCTGATCCTCCGCATACTTCCACTCCTGGAACTATATGCGGTGGGGCGAAATAATGCGTGATCACTACCTTATCCTGGCGTTTTACACCGGATGCGAAATCACTCAAAACGAGCCAGGAAGTATTGCTTGCCAGTATCGTTTCAGGTGGGCAAATGCTATCCAGCCTGTTAAACAACTGCTTTTTATCTTCTGATCTTTCAACTATCGCTTCGGTAATAAACTGGCTGTTCCGAGACAATTCTTCCAGATCTGTCGTTATCGAGATATTTCCGATAACTGTTTCAGCTTCTTCTTTTGCGATGAGTTTCCCTTCGATAAACAGGTCAAGTGCTTTTTGTATACTCTTTAAAGCATTTTTTATAATATTGTCATTCACATCGCAGAGGATTACCGGATAACCGGCGAGTGCGAAATTCAAGGCTATCCCATGCCCCATAGTCCCGGCACCTACTACACCTACCTTTTTAATTTCGGCTATATTCATGAAAAAGACTCCTTATAGTTCTGAGTTAACTGAACTTAAAACTAATGTGCGTGGATTGGTTGTAAGAAAACATTATTTCTTTATGATATAACTATATATTACCCGGTAGATTGACAACAAATTATCCCGGCGCCAGACTTTTTGAATAAGGTAACAGGAGGTGGACGATGAAAACTCCGGAGAAACTTTTTCAACCGATCAAAATAGGCAACATGGAATTGAATAACAGGATCGTAATGGCTCCTCTCGGTATAGGGTTCACTTTTGCCACTGAAGACGGCTCGGTAACCGACCGCTTCATAGCCTTTTATGAAGCAAGGGCTAAAGGAGGGGTCGGCCTTATCCAGTTGACGGTTGCTGCCCTGGGCAGACCGCACGCGACCGGACTGGTATTCGCTCCGGGAATGCTGAGTATAATAGACGACGAACATATTCCAAGCGCTAGAAAGTTCGTCGATGCCATCCACAGGCACGGAACCAAAGTCTCATTCCAGATCACCCACCACGGTTCGGCTACTGCCCGTGCCGTGCAGCAGAGACCCCCGGTGGAATACCCGGAACTGATGAGAGTAGTCACCGCCACCGGCACAACCGATCCCGTAACCGGTTTCCAGACCCACTCGATGACCAGAGAGGAAATCCTGGACGTGACGGAAGCTTTTGGTCAGGCGGCAAAGCGCGGTAAGGCTGCGGGATTTGACGCTGTAAGGATACAGGGCTGTCACGCCTACCTGATACGCCAGTTCCTTTCACCTCGAACTAATAAACGAACCGATGAATACGGAGGGAGTATCGTAAACAGAGCAAGATTTGCCTGCGAAATCGTGAAAAGAGTAAGAAAAGAAGTCGGGGAAGGATACCCGATTATTTTCAGGATGAATGGAGACGAACATCTTGAAGGCGGAATCACCATGGAAGAAGCGGTGGAGCATGCGAAGCTGTTTGTCGAAGCCGGTGTGGATATCCTGGACGTTTCATCCGGACCGCCTGAAACGTCACACTGGCAGTATCCGATAATGTTCCAGGAATCAGGCTGTCTCGTGCCTTCGGCTGCGTCGATAAAAAAGGCAGTAAACGTACCGGTTATGGCCGTAGGGAAAATTAACGTGGTACATGGAGAGCGTATTTTGCAGGAAGGATCAGCAGACCTGATTCAAATGGGCAGACCGTTAATGGCGGATCCCGATCTGGCCAACAAGGCTAAGGAAGGAAGGCTGGCAGATATCCGCCCCTGTATTTTCTGCGGACACTGCCAAGCAGGAGGTCCAGGGGGAGGTTACGCGAACTGTTCGGTTAACATGGCGATGGGCAAAGAGCTGGAATACAGGATTGAACCGGCTGAGAAGAAAAAGACGGTGATGGTTATCGGCGGCGGTCCTGCCGGTATGGAAGCCGCACGGACGCTGGCTGAAAGAGGTCATGAAACATCCCTGTATGAAAAAAGCGCTAAGCTGGGCGGGCAATGGAAGATAGTAGCCAATCACCTGCCGGAAGAACAAGGCCTGATAGACTATCTTTCTACCGGGGTGAAGAAAGCCGGTGTCAATGTGTTTCTGAATCAGGCGGTTACCAGAGAGACGATTGACGAAAAGAAACCGGATGCCGTGGTTGTAGCGACAGGGTCTGTTCCGACGAGTCTTGATATTCCGGGTATTGATGGGAAAAACGTAGTGCAGGCAACTGACGTATTGATAGGCGAAGTTGAGACGGGGCAGAATGTGGTAGTTATCGGCGGAAGGATTGTTGGTCTGAGTGCGGCGTTATACCTGGCGGATCAGGGAAAGAATGTTTCGGTAATCACCAGGAGTGATATCGCACGCGGTCTTAACAGCAACATGAAAAAGACTTTGATTGAGTTCCTGGTCAGAGACGGAGTGTATTTATATTCCAGGGCTACTCCCGACAGTATCACAGGAAATGGCGTTAACATCTGGTGGACGACCAGCGAAGCTCCTGTACGGGACAATATGTTCCTGTTCCTTAAAGCAGACACTGTTGTTCTCGCGGTTGGTGCTGAGAATGATAATAAGCTTGTCAGTGAACTTGAAGGCATCGTGCCGGAAATTTATCCTGTCGGAGATTGTACCGGAAAGAGGAGTGTATTCGCCGCCATACGCGGCGGTTCGGAGATCGGCAGAACTATTTAGTACCTGGATGCATAGAAAAGGAGAACAGTCAAGCCGTTCATGGTGAGTCCGTCGAACCATGAACGGCACCCTCCCTGAGATCATCCAGTGTACTTTATCATATCCTCCGCTATATGACTAAGTCCGAGTCCCTCCAGTTTTTCGGGTGTCGGGATACCGTTTTGAGACCAGCCTCTCATCTCATAGTACTCATCGAGGAATTTATCAAGGTTTCTAACCATCTGTCCTTCGCCTTCTTCGACTCCGGTATGCGTTACTGGTTCCGTCTGTACACGCTGGGGTAAGGTGTCATGTCTTCGGTCAAATCCTTCACGCATGTTAAAGGCACGGTCCATGTTGACGATTCTTTCACCGACCATATTTACATAGTCCCAACTTCCGAACTCTTCAATACCGGTAGCCGCCGCCAGCATTTCGGGAAATAATTCCTGTATCCAACCACCATGATTTTCGGAAAAGGCACATAGTATACCCGTTTCTCTGAGAGCAGTGCGATTCTGGTTATAGATGACAATATCCGTCTTGTTTTCCTCCGAAAAACGGTCGACCGCTCTCGGTACCGGAACACCCATCTCCTGGAATGCAAGCGAACCGTTTCCATGACTGCCGCCGATGCTGGAAGTTGCGTATCCGAAACCGGTAGCCTTCAACCCTCTTGGTTCATAAGCTGGAAGTTCCAGCCCTTTTACTTGCATGGTAAAGTATTCGGAACCTTTGCCGATTCGCTGGGCTGCCCGAACCGTTCCGTCTGCCAGGACATCTCCGAAACCTTCTCTAATCGCGATTTTTTTTATCAGTGAAATCATTGCAGCATGATTACCATAGGTCAGGTCCAAGCCGTCGGTATCGGCTTTCGTCAGGATACCCTTTTCAAATAACTCAAACGCAAAGCCGATACAGCTTCCGGTGCTTATGGTATCCATACCGAGTTCGTCACAGAGTTCGTCAGCGGCTATTGCCGCTTCCTTGCTATTGCTGTCTATCGTACCTGTGAAAGACCAGACACTCTCATATTCCGGTCCTTCGCTGTGGGCACCTTTATACGGTCCATCCTGCACCGTATGCACCTGACCGCACCGGGCGCCGCAGCTGTAACAGCCGGAATTTCCCACTTTCATCTCTTTAAATTTTTCACCGGAGAGTTCTTCGAATCCATCCATTCTTCCCCATCGGAAATTACGGACAGGATAAACCCCGAGTGCATTTCTGGAAATTGCCCCTCCGGTCGTTCCTCCCTGCCGAAATCCTTCGAATCCTCTTGCCGATCGGAGAATCTCAATCTGCCTGCCGGTCAGTCTTTTCATTCTTTTAGGATCGTCAATACTGATGTTTCTCGGAGCGTTGATTGCGATGGCTTTCAGGTTTTTAGATGCCATCACCGTCCCGGTACCGCAGCGGCTGGCTGTTCTCCTTCCCGACACGATAGCCGCATACCGCACCAGGTTTTCGGCAGCAGGACCGACGCAGGCTGTCCGTGTATTTTTTCCGTGATGAATACCTATCCAGTCCTGCGCCATTTGCGAAGTCAGTCCCCATATTTCGCGAGCGTCATCGATTGTTACTTTTTCCGGCGTGACATACACATAAACCGGTTTTTCCGATTTTCCCTCGACGATGATCAGGTCATATCCGACGAATTTCAACCAGGCACCGAAGTCAGCGCCCCCTGATGAACGGGCATAACATCCGGTTAAGGGACTTTTCGTAATCGAAAGCCAGCGGGAAGCACTCTGCACTGTTGTACCGGCAAGAACTCCGTTACACAATATCAGCTTATTATCTTCTCCCAGAGGATCGGTATCGGGTGAAAGTTCATCATAAAGGTATTTAATAGCCAGACCTCTACCTCCAATAAACATCATAATATCCCGCAGCAGTATGTTTTCACTTCCTACTTTTCCAGTAGAGAGATTGATCCTGAGTAATTTACCTGTTAAGCCTTTCATTTTGCCTCCTAACCTACGTAATATTTCACGGCAGTCAATTAAGATTAGTGAGTCTAGACTCCCTGTCCGCCAGTTATCTCAAGGCAGATACCGGTTACCATTGAAGCATCATCGGAAGCCAGATACAGTGCCGCATGGGCTATATCCTCCGGCTTGGACAGTCTTCCCAGAGGATGAGGTGCCTCCGAAACATGTTTCCACAACTCGGAATTGAATAGCATGGGTGTCTCTGTTAAAGCAGGACAGATACAGTTCACACGGATCTTAAAAGGAGCCAGTTCACTTGCCAGCGCTTTGGTTAAGGTTATGGCAGCACCCTTGGAACTTGCATAAGCGGACTGCATCGATCCAGGTCTTTGGCCGGTCATGGAAGCGGTATTTATGATAATTCCACCTCCGGATTTTTTCATCACGGGAACCACGTATTTAGTTCCGTGAAAAATACCTTTCACGTTGACTGAATATATACGATCCCAGACGGTCTCATCAATTTCTTCGATTGGAGTCATCTTCATAAAGATACCGGCATTATTTACGAGTATGTCTATTTTTGAGAATTCATCTATAGTTGCATCGATAAGATTCTTTACATCGGACGACTTCGATACATCCGTATGGACAAAGATAGCCTTGCCATTAGTAGAATTAATCTCATTTACCGTCTGTTCACTACCTTTGTCATCTATATCTGCTATTACTAATCTAGCCCCTTCTAACGCAAACAATGTTGCCATGGCTTTTCCCATTCCGGAAGCGGCTCCGGTAATAATAGCTACCTTATCTGTCAACTTCATCTCTTCACCTTCTTTCAATAAGTCCTTGTTAATCGTACTACCAGACAGACAATCCTCCGTCGTGGGCAATAATCTGACCGGTCATGAAACTCGAACTGTCCGAAGCTAGGTAAAGCAGCAAGCCTTTTAATTCCTCAGGAGAAGCAGTCCTTCCCAAGGGTGTTCTCTCTATCACTCCCGGGCTGGCTTCAGAAGGTTTCGGCTGAGGCGTCTGCGGAATCTCTTTTCCGCCTAACCTGGTGCCGTGGTGAAATCCGGGTGCGATGCAGTTTACTCTGATACCATATTCCCCGTACTCTCCTGCAGCCTCCTTGGTAAGTCCCACCACCGCAAATTTAGCTGCGACATAGGGTGGGACTGATAGTACAGATGGAGGAGTCACCATGATACCGAGTACCGATGCTATGTTGATAATATTCCCTGATTTCTGCTCGATCATGATCTTAAGGCCTTCTCTCATGCAATAAAAAACGCCATGAAGATCGATATTAATTACGTTGTGCCAGTCGTCCAGGTCTACTTCACTGATTCGTGCAGGGCGTGCTGAGATTCCGGCATTGTTTACCAATATATCGACTCTGCCGAAATTATCCATCACCTTCCTGAACATATCTCTAACTTGGTCGTATCGTGATAAATCGCTTTGAAGAGGTAGTGTTCTATGCCCGTATTTTTCAATTATTTTGCAGGTTTCATCGGCTCGTTCTTTATAAAGATCCGGACAGACGACGTCAGCTCCATATTCAGCTAGGACATCGCAAAATTCACGTCCCAGTCCACTACCCCCACCAGTCACAATCGCTACTTTGTCGCTCAGGTCGAATAAGCTGTGTGGTTTACTTTGCATTTTCTTCCCTCCAGCTAGAGCAGTGTACAAGCAAAATTTTCTTTTTTCAGGTTAGTGGGGCGTACCCATTTGGCTACGCCCAGTAATTATTAATGAGTCAATTAAAGAAATTCTCGTTATAACCAGGTTTCCTCGTTACCCGCCCTAGCCATGGCACGTACATTTTCAATTGCAGATTGATCGGGAGTACAGCAGCCGGCAGCCAGCATGAATCCTCCACCTTCTTTCCCGATCTCATCGATAAGCTTCTTACAGTAGACAAATACTTCGTCGGGTGTACCGAGTGTCAGTAACGGTGCCGGAACATCACCCTGGATGGCCATATGGTCTTTCAGTATCTCCCTGGCTTTCCAGATATCAGTGGCGCCGTCGAGCTGCAGCAGGCACCTTTTAGCCGGGAATTCCTTAAAGTAGGGTAGGAACCTGGTCCAGTCACAATCACAGTGGAAAATAATATCGGCGCCTGCATCTGCCATGGCCCAGACATAATCCAGCCACGTCGGGAGAACGAACTCTTCGAAATGCTTGGTACCGATGAATGTTCCAGACGAACGTGAAGCAGCCGTACCTATTCTTTTAACGGGAGATGCTTCAAGTTCCTTTAGCGACTGCTCGATTATCTCAGGCATGGCTGTTTCGATAGCTGCCTTCACTTTGTCGGGCATTCGCCTGACATCCATCGGAAATTTAGAGACCGAGCGGTTGATGGAGAAGATATCAAAAGGAGGAATTGAACCCATTCCTCCCATAAGATTTGCAACACCACGTTTTTCCCATTTTTCGGTCTCTCTTTTTATCCTCTGTTCCTGTTTTTCCCTGGCTGCCTGCTTCTCTTCCTCGGACATTTTAGGCACCGGAGGTTTATTCTGGCTCCTTCTTTCTGAAAGGAGTTTCAGGAAGGCAAAATATCCGTGATCGATGATATAGTCATAATCTTCCGGTTTCATTACCTCTTCTTCGATGAACTGCATCGTGGTGTTGTTGGTAAAATCACGTCCAGGCAGACCGCAAGACATCGCAAGTCCGGACATACCGGAATCTTCAGAGCCAAGCCTGGGACCAAGCATCGGGCGACCGACATCCCAACCTCCCAACTCAATAAATGTCTTCTCATAAGCAGCGTCAGCTTTCCCCTGATCTTCCATGAACTCCTGCTGCGTAATTCCAGCGTACTTCGCCGCAAACTGCATAATGGCCGGGTAAAATAATATTTTATCGGTCTCCTCGAACCTTATCGTCTTCCTTAGTCTTTCCTCGTTGGTCATTGTTCCTTTGTTTACCATCTTAACTCACCTCCGAAAAAGTCTTAACCAGGTTAACCGCTTCCATGGCATCACGTCCCCACCCGTCTGCGCCTACTTTTTCGCAGACCATATCGTTCGTCATCCCGCCGCCTATCATGGTTTTAACACTCAGACCAGCATCTTTCAAAGCCTTAATTGTCTCTTCCATACTGCTGAATGCTATAGTAAGGAGTCCGGACATCCCGACTATCTTCGCGTCCGTTTCTTTTACCTTGTTTACGAATTCCTCCGGCGGTACATTAATTCCCAGATCATATACTTCATAGCCACTGCATCGAAGCATCGCGATTACGATGTCCTTACCGATGTCATGAATATCATCTTTCACTGTACCGATGACTACTTTAGTCTTGGGACCTTCATCATCGCTGGCAGATAGGAGTGGCGTTACTTTTTCCATGACGCTTTGAAACAACTCCGCTGAGCAGATTAATTCACTTACAAAATATTCTTCTTCGCTGAATCGTTTGCCAACTACTTCCATTCCTGCCCGGCAGGCTTCCACCACCGCTAAAGGATCAGCTCCTGATGACAGAGATTGTTCTACAGCTTCGATGAGTTCATCTTCCTCAAGGTCTCCCAGTGCCACCGTGATATGGGTAAGGTCATCCGACATATTTATCCTCCTTAGTTTTTACAGGTTAATTGATTATTAAAATACACAATATATCTACATTACAAGTGCTAAATATGAATTTCTAATGTCTGATTTCCAAATAATAAACTGATTCAAATATAAAATGTTTGAAAATAGGGATCTGGTATTGTTTAGGATTTCGTATTTAGAATTTAGAATTTTCTTTTCTCCCTGCCATATACCCCTTTAAAATATTTTCGATATCTGTTAGGACGGTTTTATCTTCTACAGTCGATGGAACCTGGTATTCTTGACCGTCAGCAATACTTCTCATTACTCCTCGCAATACTTTTCCGGATCTTGTTTTAGGAAGAGCATTTACTATAAGCACCTGTTTAAAAGAAGCAATGGCCCCGATTCTCTCTCGTACCATCGCAATCAGGTCGTTGATAATGGTTTCATGACAATTATCAATATCGGACTTTAGAACCACAAGACCAAGCGGTAACTGTCCCTTTAATTCATCTGCTACACCGATTACCGCACACTCAGCCACATCGGGGTGATTGGCAATAACAGCTTCCATGGCACCGGTGGAGAGTCTGTGTCCGGCTACATTGATTACATCGTCTACTCTACCCATTACGTAAATATAACCGTCACCATCAATATACCCGCCGTCTCCGGTATTGTAATAACCGGGGAACCGGTCTGTATAAGATTCTTTAAACTTTTCATCGTCCTGCCAGAGAGTTACCAGTGTTCCCGGCGGCAACGGTAATTTTATCACGATATTTCCTTGCTCATCTGAATTAAGGCTCTTACCATTTTCATCCAGGATTTCCACTTTATAGCCCGGAACACTTTTCGTAGGAGAACCGGCTTTTATCGGCAGCAGTTCGATACCCGGGAAATTTGCGGCTATCGGCCAGCCAGTCTCCGTTTGCCACCAGTTATCGATGACCGGTATATCCAGAAGTTCACTTATCCAGTGGTAAGTATTCGGGTCAAGCCTTTCTCCTGCCAGGAAAAGATATTTCAGGCAGAGAACATCGTATTTTTTCAGGTAATCACCGGCAGTATCTTCTCGTTTTATAGCTCTGATAGCGGTCGGTGCGGTGAAAAAAACTTTTACCTGATGCTGGCTTACGACACGCCAGAACGCTCCGGGGTCAGGTGTGCCTACAGGTTTGCCTTCGTACAGCACCGTCGTGCACCCATGCAGTAGAGGTCCATACACAATATATGAATGCCCTACAACCCATCCTATGTCAGATGCTGCCCAGAATACATCGCCGGGCTCCAGTCCATAGATGTATTTCATACTCCATTTCAAAACTACGGCATGACCACCGTTATCCCTGACGACACCCTTTGGCTTCCCCGTGGTGCCGGATGTATACAGTATGTAAAGCGGGTCAGTTGATTTAACCGGTATACAACCGACAGGCTTTGCATCCTTCATTACCTCATCCCAGTCATAATCGCGGTCAGGCATCAGATTGGCTTTCAATACTTCTCTCTGGAAGACTATGCAGCATTCAGGTTTATGATGGGACAATTCAATGGCTCTGTTAAGGAATGTATGGTACTCAATAGTTTTTTCCCCTTCAATTCCACACGAGGCTGAGATTATTACCTTCGGTTGTGCGTCTTCTATCCTGACAGCCAGTTCATCAGGAGAAAATCCTCCGAAAACTACTGAGTGAATCGCCCCGATCCTGGCACAGGCAAGCATGGTAACCACAGCTTCAGGAATCATGGGCATGTAGATGATTATCCTGTCTCCTTTTACTATCCCTTTATTGGAAAGAGCTCCGGCTAACTTTGATACCTGTTTCAGAAGCTCTCCGTAGGTGATTTTCCTGACGCTACCAGTTACCGGACTATCGTAAATTACGGCTGTTTTTTCTGTGCAGCCATTTTCAACATGGTAATCAAGAGCGTTATAGCAGGTGTTCAGTTCTCCATCGTCAAACCAGCGGTAAAAGGGTTTGTTTGAATCATCAAGAACGGTCGTGTACTTTTTATACCAATAGATTTCTTCAGCAGCTGTTGCCCAGAACTCTTCCGGGCTGGATATGGATTGTTCGTAGACTTCTCGGTAATTTCCAGGCACTTACAACCTCGCTGCTATATTATTAATTCCACGAAAGTTTTTCCAACCCGGATACCTTGGAAAGTGTACCTGGGAAAGTGTTGTTGACAAACCGGAAACGGGATACTATAATCCCTGCATCGATCATCCTATATAGGATGAATATCATCATAACCACAATATCTGGCATTGTCAACATAACCGGGAAACACTGAACACAATGAAATGTCATAAATAACATCAGATATTTCACCGCACTTAAGAGGATAAACGAATACCTTGATGTCTTATTAATTGGTCACGGAATACTGAATATGGTAAGGAGGTCACATGGGCTTTTACATGGATATAGACACCGGTGGTACCTTTACAGATGGATTCGTCCGTGGGGATGGAAGGACGGAACTGGTAAAAGTAGATACCACTCCGCATGATCTAACCCTCTGTTTCATGGAATGTATTGAAGAAGCTGCACGACGGTTCGGTTTCGACGATGCCAGTGACCTGTTGAATCAGATGAACACGCTTCGTCTCTCCACAACAATTGGCACCAATACATTGATTCAGGGCAATGGACCCAAGCTGGGTCTGCTGGTAACGAAAGGTAAAGGTGAAAACGTATATTCTCCAGTTGGTTCTGTTAATCCGGCAGTAAATTTTCTCGTTCCTGAAGATATGATTATCGGTATTAATGAAGAAATGAGCGAGTCCGGTGAATCCATGCGTGAACCTGAGAGTGTAGAGGTACTTGCTGCAGTTAAAAATTTACTAGAAAGGGGTGCTCGAAGGATTCTTGTAAGTCTGGCACGCTCACCTCTTAATCCTGCCCACGAAGAAAAATGCCGGGAACTCGTTTTTGAAGATTATCCGGCGCATTATCTCGGATCGGTCCCGTTATTACTTTCTTCTGAAGTAAGTACTGAGCTTGATGATATGTGCCGGACAAACGCTGCACTTATTGATGCTTATATCCACCAGGATATGACTCATTATCTTTACAAGGCTGATGATGATGTAAGAAATCGTCGATTTAGATGGCCGTTACTTATCGTTCATGCCACTGGAGGAGCTGCCAGGGTTGCCAAGACCAAAGCAATCGATACCTGTGATTCAGGACCGGCAGCCGGTCTGTTTGGAGCAGCTTTTCTGGCAAAACTTTACGGTATTGAAAACGTCGTAACAATCGATGTCGGCGGCACCAGTACCGATATTGGTCTTATTGCGCATGGAGAGCTTTCTTATGCTGCAGAAAGAAATATGTACGGCGTCCCTGTTAAAGAAAGAGTTATTGAGACTATTTCTTTCGGTGGTGGAGGTAGCTCTATAGCCTGGATCGATAAAAAAGGAACGTTGAGAGTGGGTCCGGAGAGCGCCGGAGCAATCCCCGGTCCGGCATGTTACGGTCTCGGAGGTAATAAACCTGCAGTAACCGATGCCTGGGTTACGTTGGGTTATATTAATCCTGACTATTTTCTTGGTGGAAGAAGAAAACTGGACAGAGAACAGGCCAAGAAACTAATTAAAGAGCAGATAGCCGATCCGTTAAAAATATCTGTGGAAGAAGCGGCAGAAGCAATACTGGCAGAAATGACCAGACAGTCTGCAAATTCAGTGAAAGAATTCATTAGGGGAAAAGGGCTGAAAGAAGAAGATGTGGTGATGTTCGCTTTCGGTGGAGCAGGGGGGCTTTCCTGTGCCAGTCTGGCTAAGGCATGCGGCATCCCTGTTATCTACTCGTTCCCATTCGGAGCACAGTTCTGTGCCTTTGGCTCATCCTGCACAGATGTTCTCCACACCTACAGTCGTGTCGAAAATCTACCATTGGACTCCAATTCTATGGAAGAGACAATAAAAAGGTTCAACAAAGCGACAAAGGCTATGGCAAACGACGCGTATTTCGATATGGAGGGCGAAGGCTTTTCGAAAGAAAACGTTTCCTTGATGCTTGAGATAACAATAGGCACGAAAGATCAAATCCCGTCGGTGATCGTTCGACGGAATGACATTACTCTTAATGGCGAAAATGACCTATCAAATCTAGCAGAGGTATATCGGAAAGAGACTGGGCAAGAGAACACTTCGGGACTTTTAATCCATGAAATCAGGCTTCAAGCTTCTTCGCACCTGACTGACCCGGAATTTCGAGCATATCCATCAGCCGGTGAAAATCCTGAAGGAGCATTGAAAGATAACCGGTCGATTTATCATGAAGGAAAATTCAGGGATGTGCCTGTTTACGATCAGGAGTTGCTAAAAAGCGGCAATGTTGTACAAGGCCCGGCTTTTATAGAAAGTGCCAGCACTACCATCCTGGTTCCCTTGGGAAGCCGATATACAGTAGATAAATACCTGAACGGACTGACGGAAGAGAGGTAATCGATGGGACAGAAGATACAAATTACAGAATACCTGGATATTGATCTCGAAGAAGAAAAGTGGTGCTGTAACCGGTGCGGACGGATATTAATATCAGCTCGGGAGAATTATAAAAAAGGCTGCTTGGTCTATGACCGTGATCCCAGTACTATCTTTCCTCCGGTGGTCGAGGAAAGCGGCTTCGCTCCTGACCCGGATATATGCCGGATCGTAGAATTTTATTGCCCCGGCTGTGCAGTAATGATTGAAAATGAGGTGCTACCTCCCGGACATCCAATTACCTATGATATAGAACCGGATATTGACAAGCTTAAAAAGAAATATCTGAAAAGCGAAAACACTCAGGGGGGCAGTTAACATGGCAGAACTTCAATTAACGAAAGAGAAGACTGAAAATCCTAAAGTCAGGGCCAGTATCAATGTCGATATAGGAGGAACCTTTACTGATTGTCTCATTACCTATGGTGCCCAGATTGTTTTCGGCAAAGCTCCGACTACTACTTATGACCTTTCGAAAGGATTTATGCAGGCGTTGCGGGAAACTGTGGTTTCGCTGGATATGTCACTCGAGGAGTTGCTGGAATCAACCGAAATGGTCCGTTATTCAACAACACTTGCCGTAAATAGGCTGATCGAGAGGAAAGGTCCACGTCTCGGTTTGTTTACCACGGAAGGCTGGGAAGATACCCTGCCGGCTGGAAGAGGAGGCTCATGGGGAGACGGGATTGCCATTAGTGAAATGAGACGCCTGCCTAGGATGAAAAAACCGGAACCAATCGTTCCCCGACACATGGTAGTAGGGATTAAAGAAAGGATCGATTATAAAGGGGATATTGTAAGACCTCTGGATGAAGAAGATGTACTGGAGAAACTCCGGTACCTGGTAAACCAGGGTGCCCAGGGATTCGTTGTCTGCCTGATAAACAGCTATACCAATCCTATCCATGAACGGAAGATACGTGACCTGATTAAACGACAGTATCCCGAGTCTTATCTCGGCAGTATGATCGTAGTAATATCCTCGGATGTGTCACCGCGATGGCGAGAATATCCAAGAATGGTGGCTACCATGTTGTGTGCTTATTTACAGCGCTCCATGGCGGACGAATTAAAGGGAATGAGCGACGAACTCAGGAACTCAGGATATAAACGGGCGATGATGATGGTTCACAACAGTGGCGGTATGGCAGAGGTATTCCGTACCACCGCCCTGAATACCTTCAATGGCGGACCTTCCGCCGGTATCATTGGAGCTGCTTATGTTGGCAAACAGCAGGGGTATCCGAATATCATCGCTACTGATATGGGGGGAACCAGTTTCGATGTTGGCCTGGTTGTGAACGATAACCCGAGCTTTTTTCAGTATCATCCCGTTATCGAAAGATGGGCAGTTGAACTTACTATGCTCGAGTCTAAGTCAATCGGAGCCGGTGGAGGTTCCATAGCCAGTGTTGATCGACTTATGGGTAACAAATTATCGATAGGACCACGAAGTGCCGGATCCATGCCAGGCCCTGCATGCTATGACCTTGGTGGTACCGAACCAACTGTAACCGATGCCGATGTTGTTCTGGGTTATGTAAATCCGAACTATTTCCATGGAGGCAAGATGAAGCTGGACAAAGAAAAAGCTGCAAATGCCATCCGGCGTAGAATTGCCAGACCTCTCCAGATCGAGGTAGAAGAAGCGGCCTGGCTGATAAAAAAGATCGTAGACGGCAATATGGCCGGTGAATTGTTCAAGGAGACAATTCTTAAAGGGCGTGACCCGAAAGAGTTTGTCGTGTTTGCTCTTGGAGGGGCAGGTCCAACTCATTGCTGCGGTTATACTTTTGAGGCCGGGGTACCAAAAATCCTGACTTTTCCCGCTTCTCCGGTTTTTTGCGCTCTTGGTTCAGCGGTAATGGATGTTATCCAATACTATGAAGCAACCAAATATATTCTGCTGAAACAACCTTCAGGCATCGGTGGCGCAGGTACGGGCCAGTATTTTACCGACTATGAATCATTCAACGAGGTAGTGGAAAGCCTGCAGAAACGTGCTGTCAGAGACCTTGAAGGGCAAGGCATTAACCCAGAACTGGCAGTTTTTTCGCTGGAATTGGAAATGAGGTATGGCGGGCAGTTGAATATGACAAGAATCTCCTCTCCCCGGTTATATATTCACAACGAAGAGGATGTTCATGCTGTCTATGAGCAATTTGAGAAAGAGTTTATCGAGGCATACAGTGCCTTATCCGTATTTCCTGAAGGCGGCGTCGATATCTCTTCGTTTATCCTGCGGTCGACATTCATAACACCGACATTTGAAATGCCCAGATATCCTTTGAAAAGTGACATTGTGCCATCGGAAGCTAACAAAGGAAAACGAGAAGCGTACTGGCAGGAACTGGGTGGATATATCCCCACAGATACCTACGAGTTAAGTCTTCTGGAAGCAGGGAATAAAATAGAAGGGCCTGCAATCATTGAAGCGTCGGATACTAATATAGTTCTCCCTCCGGGAAGAACGTTCACGATTAATGAATATATGAGTGGTATCATCGTATAGAAAATAAGGACATGCATTGTAAAGGCAAAAGGAGGAAGTTGTGCGACCGACAAAAGACGAAGTAATGGCATTCACAAAACCCTCTCCACCAACTGAAGAAGAACTGGCAGGACTTGATAAACTACAGCCGGGTGATTACGAGATATACAGCGAACGAATTAATATGATCCTGGCTGAGTGCAAGGACGTCTTCCAGCGAGTTGGAAACTCAGACTGGGTTATGTCTGGAGACCTGATTGTCGGTCTGCATACCGCTCAGGGAGACATGGTAAGTGCCTGTCTTGGTACTTATATACACAGCGTCACCGCCCAGAATCCCATCAAGTGGATTATGCAGAATTACTACACTAATCCAAGGATTGGTGTTCACGAGGGTGATATTTTCTACTGTAATGATGCCACCTACGGGGGGTTTCATAACTGTGACCAGTTAGCACTGATGCCCATTTTTCACAAGGGCGTATTGATAGCCTGGGCATCGACCGGGACACATATGGATGAAACTGGCGGCATCGTCCCCGGGGGTATGATAGGCGATGCCAGGACTCGCTATGAAGAGGGTATGAGTCTAACTCCGATTAAGCTGGCTGAAAACTTCAAGATAAAAGAAGAACTCCTTGATATGATGGTCAACATGATAGGTCGTGCCGGACGCCATCAGGTACTGGATACCAGAGCACGCTGCACAGGAGTAGATCGATTGCGAATGCGGATGCAGCAACTTGCCGACCAGAAAGGTGGGGATTTTATCCAGGGACTATTGCGTAAGATAATGATTGTGGCTGAGGAAGGCGCCAGGAATCGTATTCGCAGGTGGAACGACGGTATTTACCGGAACGTCGTATTCATGAGTGGTATTGGATCCAGATCGAGTATCTGGAGAATAATCTGTACTGCCTATAAAGAAGACGACCATATACTCCTCGATTATACTGGTACTTCTCCTGAAAACGACAGTGCCTATAACTGCTTCCCCTGGACTATGGCCGCCTATGCTGCACTCTTCATGTATTCTCATGGGTTCTGGGACCTGCCGGTCTGTTCTGGAACGATGGCACCGATTGATTACCTGGTTCCCGATGGTACTGTGATAAGCCCCGCCTGGAATGCTGCGATATCTATGGCTCCACCCGTTGGAGAACTAAATACTCAACTGCTACCTAAAATTTTCGCCGGCATGATGTTTAGTGATCCTCAAGAAAGGGCTAATATAGCGGCTCCCCAAAACCAGATACTCGGTATAGGTGGTCGGTGGGGAGGTGGCGGCGGTATGGGTTTTTCTACCGGAGTAAACCAGTGGGGCATCCCTGTAATAGGAGGCGGGGGAGGTTGGACAAGGAACACTGGTGGTCAGGGTGCACGTGTGGACTCGGACGGTATGGACAGTTCTATCTTCCGATCGGCTGTGCATGCCCAGGGGAGTGATGGTGAGGAAGCTGAGATCGCTCAACCGACTCTGCATCTCTGGCAAAAGCACCATAAGGACACCGGAGGTAGTGGCAAATACCGGGGTGGTGTCAGCGGGTATATCGGAACTGTTTTCTACGGGGTACCCTCAAGAAATCGTCCGCCGACAAGCGGCGGTACAATGGTGAAAAGGATGCTGGTAGGAAATGGCCTTTTCGGAGGCTATCCACCGAACGCACCCTCAGGGATCGCCGTGGAAAACAGCAATATTTTAGAACTCATGGCCAAAGGTGAAAAGAATATACCTACCTCACCGGAAGAAGTTTTCAAGG